>NZ_DS989857.1:0-63161 GCF_000155555.1 Coleofasciculus chthonoplastes PCC 7420 | reverse complement strand
CGCCACAAAGAAAGGCTGAGACAAGAAACGCTCAATCTTCCGCGCCCGGGCAACCGTCAGACGGTCATCTTCTGACAATTCATCTAAGCCCAGAATTGCAATAATATCCTGGAGTTCTTTGTAGCGCTGTAGGGTTGACTGAACCGCACGCGCCGTTTGGTAATGCTCTTCACCCACAATACTGGGTTGGAGCATGGTCGAAGTGGAATCCAATGGGTCTACCGCTGGGTAGATTCCCTTGGAGGCTAAAGCACGGGATAATACCGTCGTCGCATCAAGGTGAGCGAAGGTGGTTGCGGGTGCGGGGTCGGTTAAGTCATCAGCTGGGACATAGACCGCTTGAATCGAGGTAATTGATCCTTCTTTGGTTGAAGTAATCCGCTCTTGGAGTTGACCCATTTCTGTAGCCAATGTGGGCTGATATCCCACAGCCGAAGGCATCCGACCGAGGAGGGCGGATACTTCTGAACCCGCTTGCACAAACCGGAAGATATTATCGATGAACAATAGCACGTCTTGCTTGTTGACATCGCGGAAATGTTCCGCCATCGTCAGCGCCGCCAGACCGACACGCATCCGGGCACCGGGGGGTTCGTTCATCTGACCGTAGACCAGCGCTACTTTAGACTGGCTGAGATCTTCTTCGTTAATAACCTTTGACTCTTTAAATTCGTTGTAAAGGTCATTTCCTTCACGGGTGCGTTCGCCCACACCACCAAAAACTGATACACCACCGTGAGCTTTGGCAATGTTGTTGATCAGTTCTTGAATGATCACGGTTTTACCAACACCCGCTCCACCAAACAACCCAACTTTACCTCCGCGACGGTAGGGTGCCAGCAAGTCTACAACCTTAATCCCCGTTTCAAAAATCGACGGTTTGGTTTCCAGTTCGGTGAATTTAGGAGCCGAACGGTGAATCGGCGATCGCTCTTCGGTATTGACCGGACCCAATTCATCGACAGGCTCACCTAACACATTGAAAATTCGTCCCAGGGTAGCACCGCCTACGGGAACACTAATGGCGGTGCCAGTGTCTACAGCTTCCATCCCTCGAACTAAGCCGTCCGTACCACTCATGGCAACGGCTCGGACTTGGTTATCACCGAGTAACTGCTGCACTTCACAGGTTACGGCAACATCTTGTCCTGCTGCATTCTTACCTTCAATTCTCAAAGCATTGTAAATCCGGGGCATTTTGCCGCCAGGAAACTCAACATCGACAACAGGTCCGATGATTTGAGTAATAACGCCGGTGTTTGTTTTTTCTGTGGTGGCTACCATGCTTGCGTCTATTATATTCTGGGATAATGAGCGTGCTTCTGACTTCATAAAGCACTCAGGTGACAAAGGGCTTGCTATTTCTAGAAGCCCACACTATGCTCCATCGAGTCAGTCTGTGGATTTGTCACAGCTTAAGAGCTTAACAATACCGCTCTCTAGATTACCACTTATGGGTATCGCAAACCCAGTAGCCTGTTAGGAATTAGCTAATCGCATTCAGTGTTCTTGTAAGTGAGCTTTCTGTTTGCGTCTAATCATTGTCCGAACCCCTAAAGTTGCCACTCCCAGCAATCCGAGTAAGCCGGATGGTTCGGGCACACTCTGGGGTTCTGGGTCATCTGGGGGAAATAAAGTTCCAGGATCGGTTCCTGGATCAGTTACAGGGTCGTCTGAGGGGGATTGGGGTTCATCAGACGGATCATCATTGGGTTGAGGATTTATTTGTAATGGTTTTGTTCCGAGAGACTTGCCTTTGACGAAGACAGCCGAACTCAGTTGACCATCACCGTGATCGGCGACTTTAATCTCGATCGTATTTCTGGCATTTTTTATGAGCTGACCCTCAAAGGTCAACTTTTTGGTATACCCATCCAGCCTTGTATTCACACTCGAGTCTTTAGGATTATAGATAAAGTCAGGGTGGTACAACGTTTCGTCTGTCGGCTTAGGGACGAGATTATCAATCGTTACGAACTGACCATCGCTTAACAGAGCCAAGGACTCTTCATTCAGAAACATTTCAAAGGAGTCGTTGTATCCCTGACCGCCAAACTCAACAAACTCTTCTGAGCCAAAGACGTATTCAAAGAATACTTTGTCTACTGTGCTATCAGCATCAAAGCTCAACTCTAGAGTCAAGAAGTCTCCAGCTGTTCCTGCCTCACTCGGGTCGTCAACCGTCTTATCGAAACACTCCAAGTCCGTCACTTTAAAATCACAGCTTAAGTCCGCCTTAGGATCTTGAAAGTCAGGAACTCTTCCTCCATCTTCCGTATTGAGTCCGGGTAGCTCGTCAACTTTACCCGTACTTAAAACGATGCCCTCACCCAGACCAAAGGGATCGTCGCTGAAATCACCAAAAGCTTGATCATTGGTTCTCCCCAAATCATCGTAAACCGTCAAACCGAAATTACTCAGTCCAGTCGTATCCCCTAACAACACATCAAGTAAATCTTGAGCATTGCCACCGGGCGTAATTGTAAATGCCATCGCGGGCAGTCCCCACAAGCTCAGAAGAGCCGTTGTTGCAATAGTGGTCGTTGTCGTCTTGATTGGTAGAAGCCCCATTGTTTTTCCCTCCTTCAAGGAAAATAGTTGCACACTCGTCTAGTCCATTTCAAGCTTTATGGCTTGTCTTCACAGAAATAATACACTAATGTAAAGTTATGTTAAAGATCTACAATTAGAGAGTTTTCTTGTTATCCTCCATTTTACTATCTAAACAAAATAATTGAGGGATCGCCTCTAACGTTGAGCAGAAACCCATGGGGATCAGAAACCAACGGGAATTGTAATAGATTAGTATTTGCAGCCACCTTGTATGAGGAGTATTTGTGGAGGACGGCGGTTCAGTATTAAAACTGTATGCTAAAAAGACGTGATTTAGCACATTGATTTCCAATAGTAATATTTTATGTTAGTGCCTCGTGCAAGAAGGCAGAAATAAAACTACGTCACTATCATGCAGAAAGCAGTTATCATTTGTCCCGGTATTCACAATTCAAAGTTGACACAAGAGTTTTTATCTGGGTTACAACGCTGTGACTCTGGCAATGTAGGGCGTGTTCAACAAATGTTAATTTTTCCCAGCCACGAATATCCGGCATATTCAGCTATTCATATTTTGAACTATTTACAGCGTTATCTTACTCTAATGAACACCTCTGTTACTTTTATCAGTTTTAGTGCAGGAGTAGTTGGTGCGATTGGTGCAGCATGGGGATGGCAGATGCTTGGGGGAACCGTGAAAGCGCTGGTGGCGTTGGATGGGTGGGGTGTACCCTTATATGGAACGTTTCCTATTCATCGGCTGAGTCACGATTATTTTACCCACTGGAGTTCCGCCTTATTGGGAAGTGGTGACAGTCGTTTTTATGCTGACCCCCCAGTGGAGCATCTAAAATTATGGGAACAGCCAGATAGCTGTCAAGGGTGGGGGATACAACCCCTTAAGAATGGGAGAGAATGGCGACGTTATCTGACGGCGGCTGAGTTTGTGGTGCAACTCTTGCAGGATTAACCGTTTGTGGTAAGACTTGCTGCACAAACCGGAAACCCTTAAAAATAAAAGTGCAAAGGACGATTAAAGGTTCAGCAAATTTTAAGGCTTAATAGATAAAAACCATACAAGATAGCGAGCGAGACGCTCGCACTAACCCCAATCAGGATTAGTTGGGAAGGATGTCAATCTAATTGATTGACCGGAAACGCTCCCGGTTTTACGAGAATCGTTTTCGTTTTCCCCTGACGATTCACTTCAATATCAAGATTCGCTCCAACTTCACTCGCTTCTACTTCTTCTTGTACATCTGAAGCAGTTTTAATCGCTTTTCCGCCAACTTCTTGAATAATATCACCCGGTTCAAGACCCGCTTGTTGAGCTGGGGAATTAGGAACGACGCGGACGATTAAGACGCCCTGATCTTGAGTCACTTTTAAACCTGCATCTTGATCCTGATTAATTTCTTTGCGTAACTCTGGAGTCAGTGTAACCATCTGAATTCCAAGATAAGGATGGTCAACCCGACCTTTTTCAAAAAGCTGTTCAGCAATGCGTTGAGCGGTTTCAATGGGAATGGCAAAGCCCAATCCTTGAGCGTTGGCACGAATCGCCGTATTAATGCCAATAACTTCACCACTGGCATTTAATAATGGTCCGCCAGAATTTCCCGGATTAATTGCCGCATCCGTTTGAATAAAGCTGACTCGTTTTTCGGGAACACCAACCTGAGAACTGGATCGCCCCAAAGCGCTAATGATACCAACAGTTACTGTATTATCTAAACCCAGAGGATTCCCGATCGCGATCGCCCATTCCCCAGGAATCAACTCATCGGCTTTACCCAAGCGGACAGTGGGCAAATCTTCTGCCTCAATTTTAATAATCGCCACATCGGTTACCGGATCTGCCCCTAATACCCGACCCTCTAACGTCCGTCCATCTTTCAGGGTAACCTTGACGATATCCGCCCCGTCGATCACATGAGCATTGGTAATAATTCGCCCATCTGACTCCAGAATAAAACCCGATCCCGTCCCCCGTTCCACGCGAGGTTCCGGAACAGGCATCTCATTGCCAAAAAAGCGGCGGAAGAAGGGATTTCTAAAGGGTTCGGGAACATCTTGGCTGATCTGACGCGCCGCATCAATTCTCACCACCGCCGGTCCAACTTGCTCGACGGCTTGGGCAATAAAATTGAGATTGCCGGGAGCGGGACGGTTGGAGCGTTTTGGGGCTAAGGGTTCCAATACCGCCGGCACCGCTTCTGGAGGATTAACCCCTTGGGGTTCAGCCATAAGGTAGCGACTACCTAAAACCCCTGCTCCACCGCCTAAGCCTAGCAAGGTCAGATAAACGGTTAGCTGCTTTAATGATAAACTCATGGTCTTGGAAACGGGTAGTTTTTGCAGGGGGTGACAAGCGCGATCGCAACTCAGCATAATGGGCGAGTTGCTGCCTTTAATTGTACAACCTTCCTTTTCAGAGTGTCTTAGCTTCCCCAGCTCCCCCATCTCCCCCAACTCCCCCAGCTCTCTCTGCTCTATCCGTTTCTACTGGGAAAGGTCATCGATGCCTGATGATGCTGTCGCAGCGGAATTTCAATCACAAACTCACTGCCTTGCCCCGGTTCAGAATTACACTGAAGATATCCCCCATGTTTTTCCACGACAATCTGATAGCTAATCGATAACCCCAAACCCGTGCCTTTTCCGACAGGTTTAGTGGTGAAAAACGGATCAAATAGACGTTGACGCACCATCTCAGTCATCCCCGACCCATTATCCGCAATGCGAACCACCACCCATTGATTTACCCACGATGATTTTGCCTGGGATTTAGGACGCTTCACCTCTTTAATCGCGGTTTGAATCCCAATCGTGGGATAAGGACTAGAGGATTCTCCATTAGACAACTGAGCTTGAGCATTTAACTGTCTCAACTCTTCGAGCGCATCAATGGCATTACTCAGTAGATTCATAAACACTTGGTTGAGTTGTCCCGGATAACATTCCACCAAGGGTAAATCCCCATAGTCCTTCACCAACTGCACTTCAACTAGACCGGACGTCGCTTTAAGCTGATTTTGTAGAATCAACAACGTATTGTCTAATCCCTCATGCAAATCTACGGATTTCATTTCCGCTTGATCCAAGCGGGAGAAATTTCGCAACGACAGCACCAAGTTGCGAATGCGATCGGCACCCAGTTTCATGGAGTTAATCAGTTTAGGCAAGTCCGTTTTGACAAACTCTAAGTCAATGTCCTCGGTCGTTTCTTGAATTTCGGATACAGGCTGGGGATAATACTGCTCATAGAGTTCCAGCAAACCCATCACGTCCTGAACATACTGAGAAGCGTAAGCAATATTACCGTAAATAAAATTAATCGGATTATTAATTTCGTGAGCCACACCAGCAACCAGTTGTCCCAAAGACGACATTTTTTCGCTCTGAATCAACTGACTTTGATAAGAATGCAGTTGCTGGATCATGCGTGTGAGTTCGCGGGTTTGTTTTTTCAACTGGGCTTCACTTTGCCGCAGGGCTGTTTCTACCCGCTGGCGTTCTAGAATATCCTGTTGAAGCTGGACATTAGCTTGAGTAAGCTGGACTGTGCGCTGTTCAACTTGAATTTTCAATTGGTCATGAGATTTTTGCAGGGCTAACTCCGCTCGCTGACGCTCCCCAATTTCGTGGCGTAGCCGTTCATTCGTCTGGGCTAATTCCGAGGTTCGTTCTTCCACCGCCTGTTGCAGTAGTTCGATTACCCCATACATTTCCACGGGGTTAAGCACTTGCAGTAGGCTGGTTTGGGACACAATCCCCACTAATTCTCCCTGATTACCGCGAACAACCAACCGTCGCACCCGATGCTGCTGCATTTGCTCGTGGGCGAGCCACAAGGAATCCGAGGAACCCAGGCAAAATAGGGGTGTACTCATCACCTCTTGAGCATTCAGGCGCGATAAATCTAGTTCTAGTGCCTGAAACTGCACAATATCGCGTTCCGTGACAATACCCACGGGAATCAGGGACTGAGAATAAAGCATTGGATATGAGCAAGAGGCTTTAATCAAAGGAGCAGAACATCCGGCTGGCGTGAGGGCGTCTTGTTCTCCAGGCTGAATTTCCGAATCTCTGACTTGAGTAATCACCACGCAACTGACTTGATGCTCTGTCATGAGCTGGGCTAACTGTAGCACCGCTGTAGTTACGGGTGCATGAATCACCGCTGTGGTCATTACATCTTGCACACAGCGCAATCGCGTTAGCAGGTTAACGGGTTGCAGAGCTTTGCGAATACTCTCATGGGTGACAATTCCCATAAGTTGCCCTTGTTCATTGACAATCGGTAGGTGACGAATCCGATGCTGGCGTAAGAGTCCCAATGCGGTAAAGATATCGTGAGATGGTGATGGTTGCAGCGTAATCGCGGGTCGGGTCATAATTTCGGAAATATTGACCCGGCTTAAGGGAAGCCCCGCCGCTGCTAACCTAACAATATCGCGCTCAGTAAATACGCCCACCAGTCGCTCTCCCTCCATCACCAATACACAACCTGCTGCCGTATCCGCCACACCAAACACGGTGTCTTCTTCCTGAGACAGGCAGGAAATTTGTGGGAGATGCGCGGGGATGTGACTCATGTCAGTTCCTAACGCTTGGGTGGGTAACCGACAACTGCGAAATCGACTCATGAGCGCCAAGACATCCACCAGGGGGGTATCTGGTGCGACGGTCAAAAAATGAGCATCAATTGCTGGTTCTAGAGCTAAGGAATGAAACGGCAGACCACTAGGCTGCATGAGCAATGTCTCTGGGGTGAAGATCGGCGTAGCTGGGCAGAGTTATGGCAAAGGTCACTGATTCGCTCAAACTTGACAGATTGGCTTTGTTCGGGTAAATCGATTTGATAGCTATGACAACTATCTGCCTGCCAAGGAGAAGCATCAGCTAGGAAATATGAGAGTTGCACCCTGGAAGTCTTGAGAACTTCAGTTACTTGGTTTTACTGGCAATTTTACGCTGTTGTTTTCCTTTTTTCTGTCTATTTTTTTTAAGACTGCAACAAATCGTTACATTTACTGTAACAAAATTTTACATTTAGATCTCGTGGGTCAGGTAGGCATTCTCCGGCAGTTGATCACGATTGAGAGGATGATTGACTCAATGCCCCCTTACCAAAGAATTTTGGCGGTTCGTTTAAGGTATAGACTTGAGTTTCCGAGGCGATCGCACGACGGATATAGGCAGGGGTTTGTAACAGTCCTAATAACGCCACACCGTCGATTAGGCGCAAGCCCCCCGTGGTCTTGTCTTGCAGGTGTTGGTCAACGGTAGCCGGATTGGGTTGAGTGTCAATGGCTTGGGCAGACGCGATCGCAAATCCCCAGGGTTCACCGTAGGTGGGGGTAAAGCAACAATAGGAGTGTATATGTGGAAAAACAGTACTTAAGGTGTTCACTAGACGAGCATGGGTTTTGACCGCGAACGTTCCCACCGGTCCAGCTTGTAGGACTAAAAATCCATCCGGTTGGAGAACGCGCTGAACTTTCTCAAAAAACTCTTGGGTAAACAGCTTATAGGATGGTCCTTCTTCAATCGGATCAGACAGATCGGAGATGACAATATCCCACTGCTGTTCCATCTTGTCTAAAATCTCTAGAGCGTCACCAATAACCAGTTGAGTTCGAGGATCATCAAAGGCATTTTGATGCATTTCTGGCAAATGTTGTCGGCAAGCGTCCACAACCTCACCATCAATATCCACCATCATCACCTGCTCAACGGTTTTCCAGCGCAGGATTTCGCGTACCGTTGCTCCTTCACCCCCACCCAATACAAGAACACGACGCGGATTAGGGTGACTAATCATAGCGGGGTGAACCAGGGATTCATGGTAAATAAACTCATCCCCTGTACAGGATTGCCATTTTCCGTCTAAAACTAAAGCTTTACCATAGGCTCCTGTTTCTACAATATACATTTCCTGATAGGCTGTTTTTTTATAAGCTAAAACCTTGGTAATCCCGTGAACATAGATATCCCAAGGCGTGATATACTCGCTTATCCACAAATCGGCATCAACCTGACTACCAGCCATACAGCCCCCTCCTTCCTAATTACAGTACACAGATCGTCATTATTACAGAAAGATGCAATCGAAAACAGGCAATGGGGGGAACTTCAGGTTAAACTTTAGCTGATTCCACTTTAGCCAACGCTCTAAGCCGCATCGAACAATGTCAGAATTTGTTTGAAGATAGGTTCATCGGCGCGAGTTTGTAGAATAGCGCCAGCTAATTCAATAAATTTATGATCTTTTTGGTTGTTATGTTCAATCAATTTACTGGCTGGATGAAACGTCAGATCATCAGTTTGTAATTCATTCGTTTTTCCCGTTTGTAAACCCAAAAAACCCGGTTTCCAGGAGATCGATTTACCCCGCAAGGTAAATTGAAACCACTCAATTTTGCCGTGGCGAAGTTCTACCACTACATCAAAATAAGGCTCACCTCCTTGATACCAAACTTTGGTAATCCCCTCTTTCGCTGGGCTTAATATCCCCGGATCGATCTGTCTGAGGGAAGCTCCTAATCGTTTAATTTCATCTTGATCCATCTGCGTCACGAGTTTGGGTCTCAGCTCCCTGGTATGTCCGCATGAAGGTAAGCTGATCGCTAAAACTATATACTGGATACGCCAATATCGCCAATGACTCCGGACTTCTAGGTAAACAGAGAAAATTTGCCCCAGGCTATAAATTGATTGATGAGAAGCGCGATCGCCTCACCTGAGAATTGTAGACCTTTTGCGCCGCCACCCTTGGTGAAACGTTCAAAGGGAAACGTTGCGAGGGTTGATTGGTGTCCCAGCTTAACCTTCACCTATCTCTTTAAATATATCTGCAAGAATCGTATTGGAAAATAAGAAGCCGTTGGGGTCACTCAATCTGATCCGTCCACTGATGGGTCTGTTTGAGACTGCTTGCATATCGATAACGCTTCCATCAGGAGTTACTATTGTGATCCAACCTTTGTCAACCGATGGCTGTAAACTTCGCCAAATCCTTTCTATCAGGGTTTCACCAAATTTTTCCCTCAACGCGGATAGACTCAAACCGTCTGCCAGACGCAATCCTAACATGACGGTTTCTAAGAGGATGTCAGTGGTACGACTTAGGGGAGAATCAAGGACGCCTCCTGCCTGGATAAATTGTTCTACCCAAGCATAATACTCTCGTCGGGTGCGGGGTCGCGTAAACCGCCGCGCCTGGATATAACTAGCCGCCCCCATACCAAATCCATAAAAAGGACGGTTTTCCCAATACACCCGATTATGTCGGCATTGATGAGTTGGTAAAGCATAGTTGGATATCTCATAATGTTCATACCCGGCATCAGTAAGGAGTTGCTGGGCAAGGCGGTACATTTGAGCTGTGGTTTCGTCAGTCGGTAAGGGAGAAATGCCGGGGCTGTATTGCCGTCCAAAGGCGGTGACGGGTTCTATAGTCAGGTCATAGCAGGAGATATGGGTAGGGGCAAGCTGAATGGCGGCGGCTAGGGATTCCTGCCACTGTTCTAAGGTTTGAGTGGGCAATCCAGAAATCAAATCTAAACTCCAGTCGGGAACCTCTACTTGGCGGAGCAACTCAACGGCGGTGAAGATATGATTAAGCTGGTGCGATCGCCCACAAATGCCTAATAGTTCATCCTGAAAGGCTTGAACTCCCAGGCTGACTCGATTCACGCCCGCATCCCGGTATCCTTTGATCTGCGACAAGTCGAATGTGCCTGGGTCTATTTCCATGGAAATCTCAGCATCGGTAGTTATGCCAAACTGCTGTGCTAAGGTATCCAGAATGCGGTTTAACTGTTGAGTGGATAACAGAGAGGGGGTGCCACCACCAAAGAAAATGGTTGAGAGAGAACAAGTTGAGGCTGGTGTTGTTTGAATTTCTTGAGCTAAGACCTCAACATATTCCTCAATCGTGCCGGACGTACTGCCTCTGGCTTTATCGCCGACTACAGATACAGGAAAGTCACAGTAGTAGCAGCGGCGTCGGCAGAAGGGGATATGGATGTAGGCGGAATGGGCAATTCCCATCTCGATGATTTTCTCAGATTTCTCAGATTTCTCAGATTTGTTTGAAAAATTTAACATTTTAGGCGGAAAATTGGCGAATAATTCTTAACGTATGATTGACAAGTAGTAGATCGATGGAAATAAACAAAACAAAATTACGTTTTGTAAATGTTATTTAATTTATGCTCACCAAGGATATCCGAATTATGAGTTATGAAGCTGAATCTCCTGTTCCCTGACCCCTAATGATCCTCACCATTTATGCTGACAGACTTATTAGTTCAAGGTATTTTTAGAAAAAATCTGGAGTCATTAACAAAAAAAGGCTAGAACTGTACTCGCTTATACGAAAAACTGAAGATTTGAGCTAAGCCGATAGGTATAGGAAAACAAAATGGAGGGAAAGATATAATAAATGTGATTAACCTCTATCATTATAAATCTTGAATAGAATCGAAAGATTTGCCAGATAAACCACTTGGATTGGAACCATGCTTGATTTTGTCATTATTCTTTTATTCATCCTAGGAGGAGCAGGTGTAGGGTTCGACATTGTTGAACTGCTTCCGCCTTCCGTGCAAGAACAGATTACCAATCTGGAGGCGCTGCGCTGGATTTTAGCCAGTTTTACCGCCATTATCGGTTTTGCGGTTGGGTTAACGGTGCAGGTGACCTATCGTCGTTTGGAAAAGCAGGTACGCCAACTGCCAATTGAGGTAATTTTAACCCGGGCAGTCGGTTTGGTGTTGGGGCTGCTGTTAGCGAATTTAATGCTAGCCCCGATTTTCTTTCTACCTTTTCCCTCGGAGTTTGCCTTTATCAAGCCCCTGGCGGCAATTTTGGGCAGTGTGATGTTTGCCTTTCTGGGAATCAGTTTGGCAGATACCCACGGTCGGACTTTTTTGCGACTGATTAATCCAAACAGCTTGGACACGATGTTGGTCGCAGAAGGGACGCTCAAACCAGCGACGAGTAAGGTACTCGACACCAGTTGTATTATCGATGGTCGCATTGAGGAACTGTTGAATACAGGGTTTGTCGAGGGTCAACTCCTCATTCCCCAGTTTGTGTTGCAAGAGTTACAGCAGTTAGCCGATGCAGCGAATGATCAAAAGCGGATTCGGGGACGGCGTGGGTTAGATATTCTCAAAGCTATGCAAACCGCTTATCCGGAACGCCTGATTATTCACCCGGCTGATTATGAGGATATTCAGACAGTGGATGCCAAATTGGTTCGGTTGACTCAGGAAATTAATGGCACGCTTTTGACGAATGACTACAATCTGAGTAAAGTGGCTAATTTGCAAAAAGTCCCGGTACTCAATGTCAATGATCTGGCTCACGCTGTACGTCCAATTTATCTGCCGGGTGATAGCCTGGAACTGAAAATTCTCAAGGAGGGGAAAGAACCCTCTCAAGGCGTAGGTTATCTAGACGATGGCACGATGGTGGTTGTGGAAGAAGGACGTAACCACCTCGGCGCTGAAATGCGAGTTGTGGTCACCTCGGCTTTACAGACATCTGCTGGACGGATGATTTTTGCTCGTCCTCAAGCATCTGTGGCGGCGTAAACATAAGAATTGGCTGCGGTTGAGGTGGCTACAGGTCTGAAAACGGTGCTGGAAAATCAGCACCGTTTTTGATCAGTTGCCAAACTAATCTCTAGGAAAGAACCTTGCTGTGTAAAAATGGTTTAGGATTGCCAGAGTAATTTCTGGCAAGATATAGGCTGTTTAAGAGAAAACGAGCTTTTTGTGTCAGGAACCCCACGGCTGTAAGCCAGGGGCTTGAAAAAAGCCCAAACCTGACCAGCCTAAAGCCTCGACCGCGCTCGGACTTCGGTGTGAGCGCTCAGTCAAATTTAAATATTGCAGTCGTGTACACGGGAAGGATGGATACCAATACAGCTTCTCTGGGAAGCCCTGTCGGGCTGCTGTTTATGTAAGAGGGCGAATTCTTCCATAAGCATAAATGACAGGGGTTTCCATCCGCCCCCTTACTAACCGTAATTTTCGATGAAAGTTGGCGATCGCGTTCGAGTTAAGACATCTGTTATTGTTTACCACAATCCTGCCCACCGGAATGAGCCGTTTGATATCAAGGGTATGGAAGGCGAAGTCATGGCTATCGTTACAGAATGGCAAGGGCGACCCGTGAGCGCTAACTTACCGATTCAGGTTAAATTTGATAAAAAGTTTCGCGGTCACTTCCGGGAAGATGAGTTAGAAGTTGTTTGACCACCATTTTAACCTTGCCAAGCTAGTAGGGTGGGTTTCGACTTCGCTCAACCCACCAGCCTTAAGTCAGTCGCATTCATTTTGAATCTACTGGTTTTGCATTTTGAGCTATAACCCCATCTTGGGATCATCATCCTCTATGTAGATTTCAGCTATTTCACACCTGGGTAAACTACCAAGGTGGGGATACTTCATTGAAAATTTTACAGCTATTCCAACCATGCGATCGCGTTATTGGGTTACCTGGTGGAACAGATATTAGGTCGTCCTTAAATCTAGTCTTCCTGATTGGTTTACCCCTGTCACTCTGGCTGATCGGCGTCTGGAAGTTAGTCTATGGCGTTCTCCCTGTCGCGATCGCATTCTTATGTCTTCCTGTGTTAACGGCTTTGGCTACCCTGGGATTACTGGCTTTTGCCGTGTTAGCTTGGAAAAATCACGATTGGTCTTTTGGGGCGCGATCGCATTATTCTGTGATCACATTAACCGCCTTAGTTTTTATTGGGGTGTTGGCGTACTGGAATTTACTCGGATTTCAATTCTAATCTTGAAGTCCCGATTCCCTTTTTCCTTAACATCTGTCGCCAGAAATCGGCAAGTCTATTTTTCTGACGTTTTATTGGGAAATGTAAAAAAATATCACAAAACGGGGCATTTTACGTAAAAGCAGCCGCGAAATTTAGAGTCACTTGTGAAGGTTCTTTGGTGTCTGCTGATCACTTCAATCTAATCTGAACGTACCCCAATTGGAGACAGGGCTATGGCTGAGCCAAACACGTTAAAGCTCGCTAAACAAGGTAATCCGAAAGCAATTGCAGCAATGATTAACCGCTCACTGCGAGCCAAGCATATCATCGCCAAGGTTAATCGCAAAGACGATTGTTTGCAAGTCTTGGTGGAATCAGCGCAAGTTCCCAACCAAAAGGCGATGGTTTCTTTTATTCGTCAGGGTTTAACCAAGCTAGGCGTTGAGACGATTAAAACGGTGCAAGTTTATGGGCGTCAGCAAGGACAAGACTCTTTTGCTTGGAATCAAAGCTTTGATATAGAATCCTCACCTCCTCAAGTCGCAGACGTTCACGATTCCGATCCTGATTTAAATCTGTATCACACTCCCACCGATGTGGCTTCTGACAATGATATATCCTCGGATGTTGATGATATTAAATCCTCTGTTTCAGAACCACCACCAGGTTCAAATTTTGCCAAAGTTCCTCGTCATGCTGCTGCTGAAGGATATACATCCTCACAGACTAGACAACCAAGCGATAATGCCTCACACCGTAGCACTCACTCCAGCCGTTCCCAACCTCGCCAACCCATGAAACCCTTAAGTGTAGGGAATGTGGTTAGTGCGGGTCTGCGTTTGTATCGCGATCGCTTCAAATTATATTTTGGTCTGGCATTTCAGGCATTTTTGTGGGGAATAGTACCGATTTATGGATGGGCAAAATTATATCAAATCCAGGGTATTATTTCACGTCATGCCATCAGTGAATTTGCTGAACAACCGGAAACTATTGAGAGCATTCGCAATCAGCTTGATCGGAAAATGTGGGATTTCTGGACAGCTCAAATTTTAATTGGTTTGATTGCTTTTGCAGTAAATTTTGGTTTGTCGATAGTCTCAGGAATCATCGTGGGAATAGCATCAAGCCTAGAAGCTATCATTAACTTAGTTACTCTCGGCATTTACCTCTGGGTTTATGCCCACTTCTTTATTACTGAGTTACCGTTAGCCGTAGAAGGAAATATAAAGCCCAAAGCTGCCATTAACCGCAGTTGGGAATTAAGCAAGGGATTTGTGTCCAATATTATGGGGATAATTGCCGTTGCAACTCTAATCACAATACCTCTAGGATTAATCGTCTTCATTCCTATACTGATAACGATTCCCACTGTATTGATTAATCCATCGCCAGAGGCGTTAATTACTGCATTAGGAATGTTAGTGCCGTTACTCGTTATTTCCTTTGCCTGTATGGGTCTTTTAGTCATGCCATTTTGGCAGATTATTAAAGCACTCATTTACTATGATCTCCGCAATCGCCGGGAAGGAACAGGTTTACAGCTACACCATTGATCCAACCGCTATAGGGTGCATCGTTTGTGTGACGAGACAAAGACAAAAAAGAAGATAATACTGACAAAACAAATCGTGAATCATCGGGTTTTCTTCAAAAAATTGCTAATTTACCCCTTAAATCCAAGGAAAACCCCCTATAACCCAGAAGAGAACGATAAGATAGGCTTGGCTTCGTTCAAACCCTAGCAGTGATGGATGTAGATAAACCCTTAGGTTCAGTCATTCAAGGTTCTCTCTCTGGCGGATTGGAAGTGCGATTGGAGGCGGATGTCTCCGTCGAAGATATGCGCGTGGGTAAGTTTCTGGTGGTTCAAGGGATGCGATCGCGCTTTTTCTGTATGCTGACGGATGTGGCGCTAGGAACCTCCAGTCAGCGGATTTGGGCGAATCCTCCCCATCCCAACGATAGCTTTTTACGCGAGGTTCTTGCCGGAAGTGGCACGTTTGGGACAATCAATTTAACTCCGATGCTAATGTTCACGCCAACGGAGGGAAAACGGGAGACATCCAACCTGAACCTGAATGGTAAAAGTCCTTTAGCGTCGTTTCAACCGCAAAGTAGTGAGGACATGGAATTGCTTCCCGTGAAAACAATTCCCAGTCACTTCTCCCAAGTCTATGATGCCAGTGAACGAGATTTCCGGGCGGTGTTTGGCTGGGAAGATGACCCCCATCGACGGAATTTTTCGGTGGGTCAACCCCTTGACATGGACGTGCCAATATGCTTAGACCTGGATCGGTTTGTGGAACGCAGTAATGGTGTGTTTGGCAAATCGGGAACCGGGAAATCTTTTCTGACTCGCTTATTATTATCCGGGATTATTCGCAAGCAAGCGGCGGTTAATTTAATCTTCGATATGCACTCCGAATATGGATGGGAAGCGGTATCAGAAGGAAAACAATTTAGTACCGTTAAAGGATTACGCCAACTCTTTCCCAATCAAGTCCAAGTTTATACCCTTGACCCGGAATCCACCCAACGCCGAGGAATTCGAGACGCCCAAGCCATGTATCTCAGTTACGATCAAATTGAAGTTGAAGATATTATGCTAGTGCGCGGGGAGTTAAACCTATCTGAGGCGAGTCTGGAAAATGCGATTATTCTCCGCAACGAGTTTGGCAAAACCTGGATTACGCAACTCCTGAATATGACGAATGAAGATATTCAGATATTTTGCGATGAGAAGCGGGGAAATAAATCTTCAATTATGGCATTACAGCGCAAGTTACTGCGTTTAGATGAATTGAAGTACATGCGGAGTGCTTGTCCCCAAAATTATATTGACCAGATTCTGCAATCCTTGGATGCGGGGAAGC
Source organism: Coleofasciculus chthonoplastes PCC 7420 (assembly GCF_000155555.1). Taxonomy (GTDB): domain Bacteria; phylum Cyanobacteriota; class Cyanobacteriia; order Cyanobacteriales; family Coleofasciculaceae; genus Coleofasciculus; species Coleofasciculus chthonoplastes_A. Next base: position 46,931 of record NZ_DS989857.1, on the reverse strand, counting down.
ATGTGGTGGTGGAATTTGGCTCGCAATCGAATATGCTCTCCTATATGTTAGCCACGAATGTGATGACGCGCCGCATTCATGGTAAATATGTGCGGAAGGCGGAGAAATTTCTGCAAAGCAAAAATCCATGCGATCGCCCGCACCCATTGGTGATTACGATTGAAGAGGCGCACCGTTTCCTAGATTCAGCCACAGTACGTCAAACCATCTTTGGCATTATCGCCCGCGAGATGCGGAAATATTTCGTTACATTACTGATTGTCGATCAGCGTCCATCGGGGATTGATAATGAAGTAATGTCCCAGGTTGGCACCCGGATTACCTGTTTACTGAATGATGACAAAGACATCGAGGCTATCTTCACCGGAGTTTCAGGGGGACAAAGTTTGCGATCGGTGTTAGCTAAATTAGATTCCAAACAACAGGCATTAATATTAGGACACGCCGTACCCATGCCCGTTGTAGTACGAACTCGTCCTTATGATCAAACATTCTACACAGAAATTGGTGAACCCTCTTGGGATGAAAAGTCAGATGAAGAAGTATTTGCCGCTGCCGATTCTGCCAAAGCCGATTTAGGCTTTTAAACTAGGTTCGTCGTTGCGCTGTCTTCGCCCTAAACGTCGAAACTCCCCATTCCCAAATAAGTTTGTAGTTGCGCTTCAGCGCCATAAGTAGTCGGACAAAAGAAAACGACAACCCATTTAACGAATATTACTCGAATATTCGCGATGGAATTCCTTATAAATAATCCTTAATATCTTTTACCGGTCTTCCATATCTTCAAATTGATCTGATACGCGGCTTTAATCTCAGAGTTTGAAAAAATAGTTTTTTGGTTAGATAGATATTCCTTAACCAAGGCGAGAGTAATTACCGGGAAAATAACCTTAGTTTGTGAGCGCTTCAACATCATATTGATGTTGTTTTTGCAAAAATTTTCGTCATTCATGAGATTATCGTAATCTGTTCGGCATTTAAACCTTAATATCAGTAATGGCGAAAGCCTTGTAGTGCGAGCATCTTGCTCGCTACTAATACCCAATTTAAATGCATGACAGCTTAATCAGCCGCTTTAACCCTCCTTTAGTTTAAGCTAAAAGCGAAAGTCGTCTTAAGATAACGGGATAAGACATCTAGTCCATTTTAATGGACTTCAGCTATTAGCCCGGAGTTTGAACTCTGGGCTGATGAGCAGGGCGAAAATTTTAATTAAAAATCTACATCTTCATAAAGCGCAACAAAGGTTACTGTGAAACCAATACTTTCGAGTTTAAATTCTTGCTGTATAGGAGTATAAAACTGCAACACCCATAGCCCTTCATCATTGCGGTGAAAGCAATCAACTCGTTGCCGTTTGGTATTAATTAATACATAGTCACGGAGACTTTCCAATTCCTGATAGTCAGCAAATTTATCACCTCGATCAAATGCTTCAGTCGAATCCGATAAAACTTCAACAATCAGAGTCGGGAATCGCTTATACGTTGAGGTTTCTTGATCTCGTGGATCACAAGTAACAATAACATCAGGATAATAGAACCGATTTAACGATTCTATGCGGGCTTTCATATCGGAAATATAGACTCGACAACCCGAACCTCGGACATGACTACGGAGTAGAGCAAAAAGATTTCCAGCAATCGTAACATGAGAGTCATTGGCTCCAGCCATAGCATAGATTTGCCCATCAATATATTCATGTTTTATTGGACTCTGTTCTTCCATTGTCAGGTATTGGTCAGGTGTAAGATAAGGATGTTGAGGAGAAGCAATCATCGTAATTTTTTTATAAAATGTTTTCCATAGTATAGCAAATGTAGGGGCGCAAGCCTTGCGCCCCCAACTAATTAGATACACTGACTACAACATTTTTCAAAAGACGCTAACCGCCACTAATTTTGGCTTTATACCCCAACTGCGTCAAAATTTCCAGCAATTTTTGAGCATGATCCCCTTGAATTTCCAAGGTATCATCTTTAACCGTGCCACCACTACCACATTTAGTTTTAAGCTGTTTGAGAAGTTGGGTTAAGGTATCGGGTTTACATTGAAAACCAGTAATCACTGTCACTGTTTTACCCTTGCGCCCCTTGCGAGACGCTTGAACGCGCAAGTTTTGCTGATTGGGCGGAAGTTCTTGGACTCCGCGTTCCGTAGCCGCCGAATTACTACCAAATTCTTGGTAAGCTACGCGCTTTTGGGAGGAATTAGAAGATTTGCGTTTAGACATAGTGTTTAAATCGTTTTGTTCAATTATCGGTGTGGAGGGCGGGTTTTGTTGTTCATTTATCGGTGAAATATGAATTTAGTCCCTAAACCCGCCCCTACAGTGGCTTATTCAATTATTGGTGTGGAGGGCAGGTTTTAAGGAAAGACGTGCCATGTTATTTGATGATTTTTACAATAACATTCCAGCAATACAAGCGGTCATAAAACAAGCGAGTGTTCCGCCAATTAATGCTCGCACGCCTAACCGTGCTAAATCAGGTTGCCGATTTGGTGCGATTCCGCCAATTCCACCCAGTTGAATTCCAATTGAACCGATATTGGAAAAGCCACACAAGGCGTAAGTGGCAATAATAATTGACCGTTCCGATAGCTGAGATTGCTCAATCAATGCTTTGAGATCCAGATAAGCAATAAATTCATTCAAAATCGTCTTTTTTCCTAACAAAATTGCCACCTGACCACAATCTGACCAAGGAACACCCATTAACCACGCCACAGGAGCCAAAATAATCGCTAAAATTGATTCTAGCGTGAGCTGGGGTAGTCCAACTAATCCACCCAACCACCCCAAAATGCCGTTCACCATGGCTAACAGTCCCAAGAATGCAATCAACATTGCTGCTACATTGGCGGCTAATTTTAACCCATCCAGCGCCCCTGTCGCCGCCGCATCAATCCCATTCACTGTTGTCGGCTTCACCTCCAGGGTAATTTTCCCGGCGGTTTTCGAGGACTCTGTTTCCGGATACAAGAGTTTAGAAATGGCTAAAGCGGCTGGTGCAGACATCACCGAAGCAGCGATGAGATGTTCGGGAGGAATTCCAAAGGAAATATAAGCCGCCAAGACACCCCCAGCTACAGTGGCAAATCCCCCTGTCATTACCGCGTGCAACTCAGAAAGCGTCATTGTGGATACATACGGTTTGACTAATAGCGGGGCTTCCGTTGAACCGACAAAGATATTCGCTGCTGCACTCAGGGTTTCTGCGCCCGATGTTTTCAAGGTTTTGAACATTACCCAAGCGACTGCCTTAACCACCTGCGGCAAAATTTTATAGTGATAAAGAATCGTGATGAAAGACGAGAAAAAGATAATTGTCGGTAGGACTTTGAAGGCAATAAAGCGCTCCTCTAAATTTTCACCCAAAACAAACTTTGCCCCAGCATCAGAGAAATCCAGAAACTGAGTCACTAACTGCCCTAAAAACTCAAAGACAACCAACCCTGGTGCTGTCCTGAGAATTAACACCGCCAGAATTAATTGCAAGGCAATACCCCATAATACAGGTTGCCAGCGAATCCCCCGCCGATTGACAGATAAAACGTAGCCTAAGCCGATGAATACCAGCAGCCCCAAGGCAGAAATTAAGCGTTCCATAGTATTTCTCTGACCAAAAAATAGAGATATCCAAAAAAGTCGTCTATACTTAAGGTTTACTCATTGGATTTGACAGGTTTAATCCTAAGTCATTTCGTGGCGATCGCAGAAAAAATCATCGCCCCAGCCAGCCAGTATGAAATATCCAGAGAAAAAATTAGATAAAACCCTGAAACAAGTCTAGAAATCTTGAATTAAATAGGAAGACAGAAAAACCGTTGGCTTCAGGAGCGCTTCTCCATGAGCATTGCTACTGCTTTTAAACTGAATCATAACAATGGTTTAGCGATCAATCGCTATCCTCTCACCGTGACACCTGATATCTCGGTGGAGGAGGCTTTAGCGCGGATGACTCAGACTCACAGCAGTTGTCTACTTGTACTAGCCAATCATCAACCGAATAGTCCGGTTGTAGGTATTTTTACTGAACGAGATACCGTGCAACTCATTGCTTCCGGTGTTGACTGGCGAACCTTATCTCTGGCGTCTGTGATGACGACTTCAGTGATGACGATCACAGAAACTGAAGCCCAAGATATCGTTACCGTGATTAATTGCCTGCGTCAGTATAAAATTCGTCATCTTCCGGTGGTGGGAGAGAGGGGAAATTTAATCGGTGTAATCACACCGCAAACGATTCGCGATGTTCTCCAACCCGTTGATTTACTTAACCACAAAAAAGTCTCCGATGTGATGGCTACCCGTGTGATTCACGCCATGGAGACAACTTCTATTTTGGAACTCGCACAACTGATGAATGCACAGCGAGTCAGTTGTGTGGTGATTGTCAAAGAGGCTGAATTTCCTGTTTCCCAGCAAAATTCAGTCAAGGCGGCTTTTGCAGAAACGTTACCAATAGCACAACCGAATTTCCTAAACCCGCCCCTACACACTCAAAACTTACTCCGCCCAATCGGTATTGTCACCGAACGGGATATTGTCCAGTTTGGCAACTTGGGATTGGATTTGGCAAACACCCCCGTTACCACCGTAATGAGTACCCCGCTATTACTCATTCAACCCACTGACTCGATTTGGAGTGCCCATCAACTCATGCAGCAGCATCGCGTGCGACGGTTGGTTGTCTCAGGTGAAGCCGGAGAATTGGCGGGTTTAATTACGCAGACACAGATCCTGAACACGATTAATCCCATTGATATTTATCAAACCGTGGATACCCTAGAACATTTGTTAGATCAGCAAACATCTCAATTGCGTCAGTTAAATCAACAACTGCGACAGGAAATTAGTAAGCGTGAATTACTGCAAGCCAAATTTCAATCCTCTGAAGCCAAAATCCGGGCTGTATTTGAGGCAATGACGGATATCGTTCTGGTGATTGATACTCACGATCACCAGATTCAAGAGGTTGAAGTTATTCCCACCGCTTCAAATTGTCTGTATGAGGATACAACATTTATAGATCAGATCATCCAGCGATTGTTGGGAGATCCCACCCAAACCGATTCAGTATGGGTGGAAACGATTCAACAGGCGATCGCCACCCAGCAAACCCTGACTCTAGATTACTGTCTGTGGCTACAGGGGCGAGAGGTTTGGTTTAGCGCCAGTATTTCCCCGATCGCGAAACACTCGGTTGTCTGGGTGGCGCGGGATATTAGCGATCGCAAACGGATGGAAGCTGAACTGCGAGAGAGTGAAGACTGTTTCCGTAAGGCGTTTAACTACGCGGCTAGTGGGATGGCGTTAGTCGCCCTCGATGGTTATTTTCTGAAAGTGAATCGTTACTTGTGTGAAATTCTGGGCTATTCCGAAGCCGAATTATTAGCCAAAACTTGCCCAGAAATCACCCATCCTAGTGATCTAGAAGCGGAACGTGATTATACCCGTCAACTCCTCAACGGTGAAATTCGTTACTACCATTTAGAAAAGCGATATATTCATAAACAGGGACATAGTATCTGGATTCTCTTGAGCGTTTCCCTGGTGCGAGATAGTCGGGGTAACCCGTTGTATAGTCTTGCTCAAATGCAAGATATTACCGAGCGAAAACAGATTGAAGAAGCCCTGCAAGGAAACCAAAGGTTGCTGCGTGCTATTACTCAGGCAAATCCCAGTATCTTGTATATTTATGACCGTATCAATAAGCAAATTCTTTACTTTAATCGCAAAATCCAGAACCTGCTTGGCTATACACCGGAAGACGTGATCCAGATGGAGGATGATCTTCTGGCGACGCTGATGCACCCCGATGATTTACCGGGAATTCTCCACCATTTTCAGCACTTGGAAACCGCCCAAACTGACCAGGTATTTGATTTAGAATATCGAATTAAGCACAAAAATGGGGAATGGCGCTGGCTGTCTAGTCGGGAGACAGTCTTTACCTGGAACCAGGAAGGGAAACCGGAGCAAATTTTAGGAACCGCCACTGATATTAGCGATCACAAACAAGCTGAAGCCGCCCTGCGGGAAAGTGAAGAACGATGGCAATTAGCGCTTCAGGGGAATCAGGATGGGATTTGGGATTGGAATATCACCACGGGGGAAGCCTTAATCTCTGATCGCTACTGCGAAATCCTGGAATACGATAACGATCAATTTAAACTTGATTTTCAGGGATGGCAAAACCATCTGCATCCTGATGATATTGGCTTGGTGAATCAGAGTCTACAAGATTACCTAGCGCAAAAAATACCCCATTACGCGATCGAGTATCGTCTACGCTGTCAGGATGGAACCTACAAATGGCTACACTCTCGCGCCCAAGCCCTCTGGGATGACGCCGGACATCCGGTGCGAATGGTGGGTTCTACCCGCGATATCACCGAACGCAAACAAGCCGAAGATCAACTCCGCTACCAGAAGGAACTTCTACAAACCATCTTTGACCATATTCCGGTGATGATTTGTTTTTATGATGCCACGGGTCATATTCGATTAGTTAACCGAGAAGTGGAACGGGTTTTAGGGTGGGATAAAGGTGAATTGGATACGATTGATTTGTTAACCGAATGTTATCCCAATCCAACAGATCGCCAGAAGGTTTTGGATTTTATGTTCGATGCGTCCGGAAAATGGCAAGATTTCAGCCTACAGACTAAAAACAGTCAAATTCTGGAAACCTCGTGGGCAAATATTCGCCTCAGTGATGGAACCAGTATTGGTATCGGACAAGATATCACGGATCGCAAACGGGCAGAAATTAAACTGAGAAAGAGTGAGGAACGCTGGCAATTAGCGCTCTCAGGTAATAATGATGGGATTTGGGATAATAATCTGATTACCAATGAGCATTTCTTATCGCCCCGTTGTCTAGAAATACTCGGATATGACTATGAGACTATCAATACGTTTGACAAATGGATGAGTTACATTCATCCAGATCATGTCTCCTTAGTTCAGGACACCTTTCAACGGCATATTAACAGGGAAACACCTGATTATTCCCTAGAGTATCAGATGCGCTGTCAAGATGGAAGTTATAAATGGGTGTTGGTGCGGGGACAGGCACATTGGGACGAGTTAGGCAATCCCGTCCGCGCTGTTGGTTCAATTACAGATATCACCGAGCGCAAGCAGGCGGAGGAACGAGAGCGGCAAAAAACACGGGAGTTAGAATTCACTCTCAATCAATTAAAACGCACTCAAACCCAACTGATTCAAGCGGAAAAAATGTCGTCGTTGGGACAAATGGTGGCGGGAATTGCCCACGAAATTAATAATCCCACCAGTTTTATCTATGGGAATATCGAGCCTGCGACGGAGTATGCTCAAACCCTACTCCACTTAGTCCAGCTTTATCGACAGCACTATCCGCAACCTGTCAGCGCGATCGCGGAAGAACTCGATACTATAGATGTTGATTTTATTGCCTACGATTTCCCCAAACTACTAGCCTCTATGGAAGAGGGGGCGAATCGAATCATTAAGATTGTCCAATCCTTACGCAATTTTTCGCGTTTGGATGAAGCGGAGTGCAAGCAGGTCAATATTCAGGAAGGGATTGATAATACGCTGTTACTCTTACAGCACCGACTTAAAGAACAATCCCATCGTCCTCAGATTCAGGTGATTAAAGAGTATTGTCAATTACCAAAGCTTAAATGTTATCCGGGTCAGCTAAATCAGGTGTTTATGAATATCCTCAGTAATGCCATTGATGCGCTAGAGGAGAAACTGGAAACTGACCTCGACTTTGAACCCAAAATTTGGATTCGCACGGCTGTGATTCCCGGTGAGGAAGGGTCTAAGGATAGCGAGAATCAGGGTGGTTCAAAGGTGGTAATTTATATGGGAAACAGTGGTGCAGAAATACCAACCGAGGTTTATCAACGCATATTTGATCCATTCTTTACCACAAAACCTGTAGGTAAGGGAACGGGTTTAGGATTATCCATCAGTTATCAGATTGTCGTGGAACGCCATGGGGGTGAGTTGCGCTGCGATTCGACTCCCGGTCAAGGAACGGAGTTCGCGATCGAATTACCAAGTTAGTGATCTAAGTATAGCAACCGCCATAGCTGTTAAGCTGTTCGGCATTTAAATTGGGATACCTAAAACCCTGAAAGGCAACAGGCAACAGGCAACAGGCAACAGGCAACAGGGAATACACAATTTAAATGCGTTTGTAGAGACGTTGCATGCAACGTCTCTACAATGGTGCTTGGTTTTTGTTTAATTTCCATCAATAGCTTGACGAATTTTGCTAACGGCTGTTGACAAAATTTCAGCGGCTTGACTAATTTCTGTATCTGTGGTAAATTTGCCCAAACCGATACGTAATGCCCCTTCTATTAAATTATCCGATAAGTTTATCGATCGCAGTACATGGGATGGTGTTTCAACCCCGGACGTACAGGCGGAACCTGTGGAGATGGCGAGTTGGGAACGGATTCTGGCAATCACTGCACTATTGGGAATATCAGGAATAGAAATATGGAGATTCCCAGCAAGGCGGTGAGTCGTGTCGCCATTAATAACGACGTCGGTAATGCTGTCTTGCAGCAGGGTTTGGAGTTTGTCTCTAGAGGATGCGATCGCGTTTTCATCGTCTGCCATTTCTAACTGACGCAGGCGACAGGCTTCACCTAAACCGACAATACCCGGAACATTAAGTGTACCCGATCGCATACCGTTCTGATGACCTCCACCCCAGAGAATCGGTTCTAGGGGATATTTTTTTCGCACCACTAATGCGCCTGAACCTTTGGGTCCATAGAGTTTATGGGCGGAGATGGCGAGGTAGGTGATCCCCCAGTCGTGAAAATTGATCGGGATTTTTCCGACGGCTTGGGATGCATCACAGAGGAAGGGAATTCGATAGGTTTGGGCAATTTGTCCGATATTTTGGATCGGATAAATTGTGCCAATTTCGTTATTGGCTGCCATAATACACAGCAAGGAAATGCCGTTTTTACAGGTGTTTTCCAGATAATCCAAGTCGAGTCTACCTTGGGAGTCAACCTGAAGATTGATAATTTCGGCTAATCCTTTTTTTGCGAGGGTATTGCAGGTGTCTAAAACGGCTTTATGTTCCACTGGGGAGACAGCAAGGCGGGGTATTTTTGAGGTATTACTATGGTGTAATCTAACGAATCCTTGCAGGGCGAGGTTAATGCTTTCAGTTGCGCCAGAGGTGAAGATAATTTCCTTGGCGGATGATCCGATTAAGTTAGCGATATGAGTTGCGGCTTGGGAGACGGCTTGTTCGGCTTCATCCCCATAAGTGTGGTCAATGCTGCTAGCGTTACCAAAGACGGTAGTCATGTAGTGTAGCATTTGGGTTGCCACTCTGGGGTCAGTGGGGGTGGTGGAGTGGTAGTCGAGGTATATGGGGCGGGATTGGCTAGACTGCTGGGATAGGGGCATAATTTAATTCGGGATAACTCTGAAAAATTTGATGCAACAGATAGAAGCCGGAGGAAATTTATGAAAGCCATTATCTCAGATATCGATATTCTTAGTCATCTAGAACCCCAAAAGATGCAAGCTTATCTGCAAGCAACAGGTTGGCACGAGCGCAACCGCATTCCTGATAAGGTTTCGATTTGGACAAGGGATACTTTCTCGGAAGACAAATTTAAAATTCAGTTACCTGTAGACCAATATTTTGATGATTATCCGCGCCGGATGTATGAAATTATAGGGATTTTAGAGAAGACAGAACGTCGTTCTCAACTGGAAATTATTAGCGAACTGATTACGACTGCTAACAATCTGGTGATTCAAGGAGTTGTCATAAAGATTCATACGCCCAATGCTGATCAATTAAGCGGAACGATTGTCATTTTAGGGGTGGTGTGTAATCAACTTCTGGAAATTCAGATGGAGTTGTTTAACCATGAGTACATTCTTGCTATAAAAGCCTATCAAGAACGGCTGCCTATTGTCTGTACAGGAGATTTAGTTAAAGAAGATAGCGGCTTTGTGCTGAAAAATATCCATAATTTTGCTCTAGATGAGTCGTGGAAAAACTAAACGGGAATGCTTTGCGATCGCGTTTTCATATTCGGTTATTTTCAACTGGCGCAGGCGACAGGTTTCGCCTCAGCCAACAAGAGTTGAGAGTTCATTGCTTAGGGACAAGATTCGGGTAAAATACTCGGATAACTGGGTAGAAGGTTTAATCAGGGTGAATATTAACATCCAAAAAGAAGAATTCAGCTATGCTTATGTTTATGCGATCGCCTCAGCCGCAGGTTATTCCTTCCAGAGAACAACTACGCCCTTAGATCAACTGGGAATTGACCTAATCTTTACAGGAATTGGTGTGCAGGGAATAATGGGGAATCCTCAGCTTTACGTTCAACTCAAATGTACTTCAAGGGCAATGCTAGATACAAATTATCTGAAGTATCCACTCAAAGTTAAGAATTATGAAGAACTGAGAGTTACCCAGCAATATCCACCTCTAATCCTCGTGGTTGTTGTAGTACCTGATAACATTAATGACTGGTTATATCAATCAGAAGAGGAACTCTGTCTTAAACGTTGTGGTTACTGGATATCCCTAGCTGGAGAAACATCGACAGAGAATCAGGAAACTGTAACTGTATCTATTCCTAGAGTAAATAGATTTACGGTGAATTCCCTAACAAGTCTTATGCAATGTATCGCCAGAGGAGAAGCTCTATGAATGTTACCGTAAAGGATATCAATATTCTGCAATCAATCCAACCTCAACAAGTAGCGAACTACTTACAAAATCACGGCTGGCATCAACAGAACTATTTGGAGAATAAAGCTTCAACTTGGATACAAGAAAATGAGACAGGAGAGTCGGTGACTATTCTGTTACCCCTGAATCAGGGTATACCGGGTTTTCCGGTTTCTATGAGTGTTATTTTGGAAACACTGGAAAAACAGGAAAATCGTTCTCAACTTGAGATTATTGGCGAACTCATTACTACAGCTAATAATATAAAAATCCAGGGAATTGTTCGGCAAATTCATGCTCCTAATACTGACCAATTAAGTGGAAATATTATCATCTTTGGTGTAGTATTTGATCAACTTCGGGAAATTAAGATGGAGTTGTTTAACCATGAGTACATTCTTGCTATAAAAGCCTATCAAGAACGGTTTCCTATTTTCTGTACAGGAGATTTAGTTAAAGAAGATAGCGGCTTTGTGCTGAAAAATATCCATAATTTTGCTCTAGATGAGTCGTGGAAAAACTAAACGGGAATGCTTTGCGATCGCGTTTTCATATTCGGTTATTTTCAACTGGCGCAGGTGACAGGTTTCGCATAAGCCCAAAAAAGTTGAGAGTTCATTGCTTAGGGACAAGATTCAGGTAAAATACTCTGTTAACTGGGTAGAGGGTATAATCAGGGTGAATATTAACATCCAAAAAGAAGAATTCAGTTATGCTTATGTTTATGCGATCGCCTCAGCTGCAGGTTACTCGTTCCAATTGGCACCAAGACCCTTGGACATGGATGGCATTGATGCAATTATCGCCGCTACCGCTGCGCCGGGAGTAATGCGTCGTCCCCGACTAGAAGTGCAGATAAAATGCACGTCACAAGATGTACTGGGTACTGAGGAAATTAAGTATCCTCTCAGCGTGAAAAACTATGACGATTTAAGATACGATGAACCCTACAATACCCGAATTTTAGTTGTAGTTTTAGTTCCAGAAAATCCCGCTGATTGGTTGCATCAGTCGGAAAGGGAACTGTGTTTGAGACGATGCGGTTACTGGGTGTCATTGCAAGGTCAGCCTGCTATATCTAATCAAACATCTGTCACTGTCTCAATTCCACGCCAAAATGTTTTTACGGCTGATGCCCTAAAAAGGATTATGGACAGTCTGGAAAAAGGAGAAACGTTATGAAACCAACGATTCAAAATGTGGATTTACTACTGGGTATACAACCGACAGAAGTGGCTAAATATTTACAATCTCATGGTTGGCAGAAACAAAGTCAGATAAAGGAGAAAGCTTCAATTTGGACATTGCCAGCCAACTCCGAGCCAGAATTTGAGATAGTTTTACCCTTGAAACCTGAAATTCCTGGTTTTGCGTTACGCCTTTATGAGGTGGTGCAAACGCTAGAACTTGTGGAAAATCGTTCGTACTTTCAAATCTTAGGTGATTTAGTCACTCAAGCTACGAATATTCACGTTCAGGGAATTATTACTCAGTTGGACAAGTTTGGTGAAGCTGAACGTGTGATTTTGATGGGGTGTGCTGTCGGGAAGTTCCGTAAAATTAAGTTTGATTTAACAGCAGCAGACTATCCCTTCGCTGTTAAAGCTTATCAAGAACGCTTGCCAGTAGTGTGTACGGGGGATTTAGTTAAAGCGAACGAGCTTTTTGTTCTGAAAAATATCCGTAATTTTGCTCTAGATGAGTCATGGAAAAACTAAACTGGAGTGGTTGGCGATCGCAAGGCAGTGGATTCGGAGAGTTACCCAGAGTGCTAATGCACGATGGTAGCGTAACACAGCTAAAATGGTGGAATAGATTTTATGGTTAAATCGGGCGCACGTCGGTGCGCCCCTACGGTTTCCGGGCGTAAGCGTCATCCACAAAATTAGGTGGAATGGCACTGAAATAAGCATTATGAGATCGCCAAAACCCTTGATATACCGTAGGGTGGGCATTGCCCACCCGATTTAAGTCAGTGACATTCAAATTAGGTGTACCCGCCACTAGAGCTATTAGCTACCTTAAAGGGATGTGAATAATTTGGTCTTGAAATTCATTTTATTCGGCTGCTAGAGCAATGAAAATTAAGTTGTCAATAATTGCTCCAATTTCTGCTCTAGGGCGAAGTACAAAGATTCCTGGAATATGACAACCTTGGGATAAATGGTCAGTTAAATTTAATTTGCATTGAGAGCAACTTTTCCTGGTTCTTGCTCGGCTTTTAATTTAAGCAGTCTGACGACAGCAGGGGGAGGATTTTTATCCTGCTCTTGTTCGGATTGTAAGCAATACTCTAACCAGTTGCCTATATAGTTACTTACTGTTTCTTTATGATGCAGGTAGTAAAGAATTGTGGCATAAACTTGCTCTAGAGTTAACGAGGAATAAGTTTGGGCTATTTCTTCGGCTGTACGGCGGCGATAGATGTATTCGTACAGGATGGTTTCAATTCCAATCCGTGTGCCTTTGATACGAATGTCATCAGGGGTAATGAAGTCTAAGTAGTCTTCTAGTTGCATAAGTCAATCGTTTAAGATGTTAATTACTTATATTTAGGCTCAATCACTTGGCTTTATATTCTTAGCAGTGCGGTATTACTGGTGTTTAGACTAACCCATGATAAATGATGCCTGGGAACCTGGGAGGAAACTAGATCAGGGCACGATAATATCGTGCCCCTACCCAATCAATTATCCCTAAGCTGTGGTAGGGACACGGCATTGCCGTGTCCTATTATCACCATCGTAGTCTAAACTCCAGTTTAAAGTTATTCATTTAAGATTCCTCCTTCAGTTTCATCGGCTGGAGAAGCTAATAGACGGTTTAAGATTTTATCGGCTTTAGCAAACTCTCCGAGACTAGCAGAGATATTCTGCTTACACTTTTCACGGACTTCGGTTTTTACGGACTCACATCGTTGCTTGACAATTTCATCAATTTCATCTTCTGGTTTACGTTCACCAAGTAACCTAGCTCGAAGCAGTTGCAGTTCCTGCTTAAATTCTGCTGAATTTAGTGTTGTATTGACAGCCGCTTCTATATATTCCTCTCTAAGTTGGAGTACACTATTAATTAGATTCGGTAAATAATCTCTGTAGGCTTTTGCCAATGATGGTTCACTGGATGTGTTTAGTCTATCTAGAAGGACTTTGTAAGCATACTTTGAGTGAACAATTTCTAAAATTGCATAGCGAAAGAAGATCCATTGTCTTTCATTGAGTTCTTTAACGCTCTGCGCCAGAAGTCCTCGCAAACTTAATTGATTAGCGTCAAATACTCTAGCTCTTGGCTCCTTAACGAAACCTGTCAGAATGCGATGTTCTGTATCCGAACCAGAAGAAAAATAGGCATTGAGTAAATCAATATAGAGATTGGAGACAAATGCAATAACCTGACAGCGTTTATCGTAGGGTGTGTTTACTTCAGCTTCGAGGAGCAACTCAACAACAGAATGAACAGTCATTAAATAGCCAAGCTGGAACGCTTGGGTGGAAACTGTATCAAAAATCCACTTGCCACAGTTAAGTAACTCTTTTCTGTCTGATTCATTACCTTCCGTTGAGAAGAATTTGTCATAGTCAATACGAAAAAGCCTCGCCGCTCTTCGCTCTTTTATCTCTTCTTCCCGTTGATTAAGGGCAGAAGCGGTGGCAAGGGCGTCCTCAAGCTGATTGGTGATGTAATCGTTAGCCGATTGTCCTTCTTGAATAAGCTTTGCTTCCCGTTCACGAAGACGCTTAATGTGTTCTTCAAAAACGTTTCTGGCGTTAGTGCCTTCAAATAAAAGACTGTAGCACTTTCGCTGTATCGGATCTCCTCTTAATGGGGAGCATCCCATTTTGGAAAAGAGAGAAAAGTTATTCGCGACTATAACTCGCGAATAATTACTTAATCTAAATATTAGATATCTTCTTGCTCAGAGTCAAAAGAAATATCTAGTAAGCTATTTTTAAGAGAATCAATAGTTTTTTGTAATTCGGACACTATCGTTCTTCTGGCGACAGACATCACAGAAGCAACATGGGCTTCACATCCAGCCTTACCTAAGTGCTTATATTTACTTAACTTGTGTGTGTCACTTGTGGTTGTGAAAGTGGGTGAACTAGCCTGTAGTTTGTAGTACCAGTAAACTTTTTGTGACTGTCGGACTTGATAACGTGCTACCCAAGCATCTGCTGGGGCGAGTTTTCCTTGACGCTCAAAGAAACTTTGGTAGGTTTCAAGACTAGCAATTGCCGTCTGTAAACGAGTTATTCTTTCCAGCTTATCGTGTTGTGACTTTCTGGAAACCCTTTTGCCCATTTTTCTATCTCCATGATGATATATTCGCCATTCTAACTCGCGAATTTATCAAAAATGGGCGGTACTTCAAGTCCTTATATCAATTCTCTGTAAAAATGCGCTTAATAATTAGGGAAGTTGGCATTAAATAGCCAGTTGACCGTTTAAATAAGCACAACGAAGTTGTAAAATGTTAACCACGTTTTCTTTGAGCCACTGGGCGCCAGTTAGTTTAACACGATGGCTAATTTGTTTGACGGCTGACTCGACGGCTCCGCTGCCAATTGAACAAATTTGTTCCTGTTGATAAGATTGATAATTGATTAACCTTTGACGGTGCTTGTTTAGATAGCTAATAAAGTTGTTTCCTCCTAGGGGTTGAGCTGACTTCAACAACTTTATCGCCTCGGATGCCTGTCCCGTCCACAGGTCAGCTTCTAACTGGTCTTTGATAGATTTTTTGGTTTCTATTTTATGCAGGTTTTCGGTCAGGTGATACCAGTCTAAAACTTCGATTCTATCCTTATTCTCCCCAATTTCGGCAAAGATGTTCCATATCCCATCATGTCCATCCCCTAAACAGTACAAGGGTGAGGTTAATGTTTGACTATTTATCCAATCCGTTAAAGATAGATTATCTTGAAAGAAAGCTCCGTAATAAATTCCTTGTAAGCGAGCTGTTTTATATTCTTGCCAAAAACTCGGTTCTCCTTTCTCTGCCGTCCTCAAGCGAATTTTTCCGCCATCAACGCTTATCTCTGATAATCCTTGTTTGAGATCCGGAAGCGGTAATTCAATTTGATTCACTTTCCGATGATGCGTGGAGTGACCAACTTTTAGCCCCGTTAACAAATACAAATCACTCTCCGCATTTTGATAAGATTCATTGGCGCTTAAAAGAAGACAGCATTTTTCTAGCAAAGGGCTATGGCGTGTATAGGCTTCTATCCCTAAAGCATCTGCTTGTTTTTTGGTAATCTTTAGTTTTCCCAGGCAGCTTTTTAGGGTTCGGGTTTTCCCGCGTCGGGTTTGGGTTTTTTGGGTGATAAAAAAAGGGCGATTTGGGGACTAACGTATTCTAAAATTTGGTTTCTGACTGTAATTTCGATGTCAGCTAGGGTTTCTAAACTGTCTGTGTCACTATTGTTGTACAGAATCTCACTTGCTCGTCTTAAACAAGCTTCCAGTTCCAGGCGTTCGGCTTGGTTCATCAGTAAACTTTGTGAATATCTCCATCTATATTATGTCACCTTGAGTCGTTCAAGTATACACGGAGATTTAATTCGCGAGTAATAACCGCGAATTAAAAATCGACCTTTCCCGGCTATTTGCCAAAATGGGATGCTCCCTCTTAATGCCGGATCTAATAAGCGAGTGCGTAACGCTCTCATTTCCGAGTTGTGTGCTGCAAACGGTTTGAACCCGTCAAAAAGTGGCAGCATTACCAAATCTGTAACTTCTGCTAAAAGTTGGACAGCTTGTTGAACTTCATCAGGAGGATAGTATTTTCCTGAACGGCGGGATAAGGAAGACCATTTTTCCAGTGGCGTTCCAATAAGAATTGAAGCTGGGCGATCTGAATTTTGTGTTCTTCTGCCGTCTGTTATATCTTGTGTTTGTTCCAGGTTGAAAGCTGCTGGTACACCGAAAGATGCGGCGGCATGCATTTTATGTAAAGCTACGGCAGATGTATATTCAAGTTGACCAGCAACAACTTCAGTTTTTCGGTGTTGAGCTTCGGAGACGGCATCACCAAATGCAAAAGAGTAAATTCGAGCAATTGAAGCTTCTGATTCACCACGACCTTTGAGTTTGGATAATGTTTCTCGCATCATCCTTGCTGAAAAGTCTTCGTCATCTAGGAGGAGTTCCCGTGATTGACTAACAGGTTTAGCATTCTTATTGACAACCAAAAATATTTCTCGGCAGACTGCCTTGAGATCGATGCCTTTTTGTTTGTAGTATTCATTCCCGTCATGTAAATCGGGGAAGAAAACAATACAGATAGGCAACTCAATATTTTTTATTTGATTTTCCTTTAAAGAAAGATGATTGTAAAAAGCAGCATAACTGTTTCCCGACCAACTGTCATTAATCTGTCGGTGTAAAGCTAAAACTGCCATAGCCCGATGTTGACCATCTACGATGATGAAGGCAGTTTTTTGTCGATTATATCTGATTAATCCCAGAGGGCTAATTTGATTTTCAATTACGGCTTTTTCAAAATCAAATAAATCACCAAAGCTGAGAGAATATTCACTTTGGTTTTTGGGCTGAGGATAATAAGACTGTATTCCAGTAACTTCTGATTTTTTGGGAGCGAGAACAGCTAATATCGGTGGAAAAAATCTAGCAAAAGCACCTGATTCTCCTAGCAAATAGGGGATGAGATCGTGAGCAACACGAGAATCATCAAGGTCACGCTGTAGAAGCTCATCAAAAGTTAGTTCCTCAATATTGAAGACTTCACGCCACGGTACCATTTGAGAGGCTAGGGCATTCTCCCAGCTTCCCTCCGAGCCTGGTTTCATTTTTGTTAATAAAAATTGAGCGCGTACACGATTCTCTTCAGAACCGATAGCAAATTCCCCGTAAGTTCCATAAATTGGGTCTTTTTGAACCCCAAAGCTAAATGACATAATTAGCGCCTCCCACAGATTGGATCTGAGACAAGTTGTAGAAGCTTTTCCAGAGCGCGTCTAGAAGCCGTTTCTAATTTAGGATCATCATAATCCGAACCAATATCAGAAGGAAAAGAGTTTGTCGGAAATATATGTACCATCAAGTCCCGTGGAGCTATCTTTCTTACCCTGGCTTCCAAAGCAAATGAGTGGTAAAGATTTAATTTATCCATTGTTGATTGAACAGTAGCATGAGGAAAAAGATTTAAGTATTTACTTACTGAAGAGTTGTTATCCCACATTGCATCTAAAGACAAATAGTGCTGAGTGTAAACTCTGGTGTATAAATCCTTGGCAATGCCAATATAAATAGGTCTTGTAAAAGAATACACTGCATCCGAATTTAAAAAATCAACCAGAAATTGTTCAGCATAATCAATAACTTCATTAAGCACGTCTATAGGGGACTCTCTCTCAGCACCATAAACAACATTCACGGGAGATTTAGAGACTAAACGAATCCCATATCGCATCTGAATTTCTGTCTTGATTTCTCCTGGAACTTCAAGAAATGAAGCAATTGTCTGACTGACCGCACGGGTATCTCTAGCAAGTGGTCTATAGTACCAAGCATACAAACCTGGCACAGATGGAATTCTTGCAATTTGCATCCCTCCCTGAAATTGCCACTGTTTTCTCTGCATCTACTCACCAGATAAGGTAACAAGTTTATAACAACTTAATTTTTGTTTATAAATGACAAGCCAAGCAAGGTAGTTCATCATCTTCCTCATCTAAAACTGCCTCCAATGCCTCAGCTAATGGTCGATTAGGATCTGCTTTTTTCTCCCTAGCCATTGCCTTCTCATGTTGAGCAATGATTTCATCCTTGCGCTCAAGTAGTTCTAAAAGAGTCTCTCCCTCTGTCCAAGTGTAAGTTCTTCCGTCACTGTGGTTTTGCTCATATCTAACCGCCTCATCAAACAACTCTCGATGCTCTTCTGCCAGTCTAACCCATTCATATTTGCGCTGGAAGAAACAGAAGAAGCAGCCAGAGCGACTGCGCCATCGATAATAGTCTGGTAATCCAATTCCGCTTTCCTCAAGGAGACGGATAATATCTGCCTTAACTAGCCCCCGCTCCTTGAACGGAAAGACTGGCTTGATATTGGGTTTTGTAGAGATGTATCCATCACGACTTTCGTCAGCCCGGATACCAATGTAACTGATGGCTTCGTCATCACCCACAAACTTCTCTAACGGGAGAATCTTCATCTGCTTGGTACACCAGCGCATCTTGGGAGAAGGAAGTACCCCCCCATAGACATCAAGCCAGTGGTCAAACCCACGCTTGGCACTGAGGTAATGGATTTTGATTCCTAAACGTGCTTTGATGCGATCAAGATACTCGCGGGTCTCCGGCAGTTCCTTGTGAGTGTCACAAAAAAAATATTCCATCTCTGGAATCTCCTTGTGCAACAGGACGGCCAGGGCTGTGCTATCTTTACCGCCGGATAGACCGAGAATGTGTCTGACTGGTTTATGGCTCATATTCTCGATTGTGATACTTTTTCAGAATTTGGGCAATATGCCAGCGCTCGCGTCCTGAAAATTCACCAAATTTTGCTTAAATCCAGCACAAATCCGGGTAATACCGACTCACCGCTAATCGTAGCTGGATTATCTAGACATTCCACCGCCACTCTTGGACGATAGATATAAACCTGTCGCTTTTTGCGATCAATCAGCCAACCTAACAGCGCCCCATTGTCAATATAGTCCTGCATCTTAGTTTTGAGCGGTGTCAAATTATCAGAAGCCGATCGCAGTTCTACCACAAAATCAGGACAGATGGGAGCAAAGGTTTGCTGCTGTTCGGGAGTCCGGGCGTTCCACTGTTCCAATTTCACCCAAGCCGCATCAGGGGAAACCTTGGCACCATTAGGAAGCGTGAAGCCTGTACTAGAATCAAAATAAATTCCCGTTCCGTCACGCTCTGCCCAAATTCCCAACTGCACAATCAACTTAGCATTGCGATTTCCTGTGTCTGATCCGGTGGGAGGCATAATCAGCAATTCTCCTGTCGCCGTGCGTTCAATTCGCAAGTCGCGATTAATTTGACAGAACTCGAAAAACTGCTCATCTGTTAGATTAATTATCGGCTGTAAATGTAACACCAACGGAGAATTTTCTACTTGAGTCGTTGCTTCAGTCATTGTCATGGCACAAATCCTTGGCGGCTGTTATGAAATAGTAGGACACTCTCCCTAATTTACCCTCACCAAATTTTGCTTAAATCCAGCACAAATCCGGGTAATACTGGATCACCACTTACTGTTGCCGGATTATCCAAACATTCCATCGCGACTCCTGGGCGATAAATATAAACCTGTCGCTTTTTGCAGTCAATCAGCCAACCTAACAGCGCACCATTGTTAATGTACTCCTGCATCTTGGTTTTGAGCGGTGTCAAATTATCAGAAGCCGATCGCAGTTCCACCACAAAATCAGGACAGATGGGAGCAAAGGTTTGCTGCTGTTCGGGAGTCAGGGCGTTCCACCGTTCCAATTTCACCCAAGCCGTATCAGGGGAAACCTTTGCACCATTAGGAAGCGTGAAGCCTGTACTAGAATCGAAATAAATTCCCATTCCGTCACGCTCTGCCCAAATTCCCAACTGCACAATCAACTTAGCATTGCGATTTCCTGTGTCTGATCCGGTGGGAGGCATAATCAGCAATTCTCCTGTCGCCGTGCGTTCAATTCGTAAGTCGCGATTAATTTGACAGAACTCGAAAAACTGCTCATCGGTCAGATTAATTATCGGGTGTAAATGCAACACCAACGGAGAATTTTCTACTTGAGTCGTTGCTTCAGTCATTGTCATGGCAATCCTTGGTGGCTGTTGTGAAATAGTACAGCACTCTCCCTAGCTACCCTCACCAAATTTTGCTTAAATCCAATACAAATCCGGGTAATACTGGATCGCCACTTACTGTTGCCGGATTATCCAAACATTCCACCGCGACTCCTGGGCGATAAATATAGCAGCCCTAAATAGGTCGCAACAGATATAATAGTAATAATACATCCCTAGTAAAAAGACAAAAGATGAACATTATAGATGAATTGGCTAATTTTATCAATCAGACAAAAGAGACCAAAGAAATTAAAAGAGCCTTGGCGGTAAAAATGATTTTGGAAGGAAAATCTTATCGTGAAGTCAAAGAAATATTAAAAGTTTCTCACAGTTTTATCAGCCAATGGAAAAATCAAGCGCTTTTTCAGGGTGTAGAAAGTTTAAAGCTTCAATATAAAGGTAGAGCAGGTTACTTAAAATCTGAAGAAAAAGAGCAAACAATTCAGTGGTTGAGAGAACAAGATTATCTAAGATTATCAGACTTGCAGAAGTATTTGCAGGAGCAATATAATGTAGTTTTTGAGTCCAATCAAAGTTATTATAGCTTATTTAAAGAGGCTCAAGTGAGTTGGAAAAAGACTCAAAAAAAGAATCCGGCTAAAAATGATGAATTAGTCAAAGCTAAAAAAAAAGAAATAGAGGCAAGGCTAGAAAAATGGAAACCGGAAATAGAAGCTGGAAGCCGGACGGTGCTTATGCTTGACGAATGTCATCTGCTGTGGGGTGATTTGTTAGGTTATGCGTGGGGAAGAACAGATGCAAGAATAGAAGTCCCTCTCAAAAATGAAAAAGAAAGACAGACTTATTATGGGGCTTTAGATTATCAAACCAAAGAGTTTATAGTCAAAGAATATAAAAGTGGAAACAGCGAAAATACAATCGATTTCATCGAATATTTACAAAGGAAACGACCCGGGAAAAAATTATCGATATTTTGGGATGGTGCAACTTACCATGATTCCAAGCAGTTTCGAGAATACTTAAAGACAATTAATCAAGATTTATCAGAGGAAGACTGGTTGATAAGTTGTACAAAATTTGCTCCGAACGCTCCCGAACAAAATCCAGTCGAAGATATTTGGTTGCAAGTTAAAACTTTCATTAGACAATTTTATCATCTTTGCAGCTCTTTTAAAATAGTTAAGTGGTTATTTAAGTTTTTTGCTGATGGTCAAATATTCGATTTTCCCAAAATATTTCAGTATGGAAAATTGCCACAATCTATTTAGGATTGCTATATAAACCTGTCGCTTTTTGCAGTCAATCAGCCATCCTAACAGCGCCCCATTGTCAATATACTCCTGCATCTTAGTTTTGAGCGGTGTCAAATTATCAGAAGCCGATCGCAGTTCCACCACAAAATCAGGACAAATCGGCGCAAATGTTTTCTGTTGTTCAGGAGTCAGGGCGTTCCACCGTTCTAGTTTCACCCAAGCCGCATCAGGGGAAACCTTTGCACCATTAGGAAGCGTAAAGCCAGATGATGAGTCAAATTCAATTCCCGTACCATCAGCATCTGTCCAATTTGCTAATTGCTGATTCAACTTAGCATTGCGATTTCCCGTGTTTGATCCAGTGGGGGGCATAATTAGTAATTCTCCTGTCGCCATGCGTTCAATTCGCAAGTCGCGATTAATTTGACAGAACTCGAAAAACTGCTCATCTGTCAGATTAATTATCGGCTGTAAATGTAACACCAACGGAGAATTTTCTACTTGAGTCGTTGCTTCAGTCATTGTCATGGCACAAATCCTTGGCGGCTGTTATGAAATAGTAGGACACTCTCCCTAATTTACCCTCACCAAATTTTGCTTAAATCCAATACAAATCCGGGTAATACCGACTCACCGCTAATCGTAGCTGGATTATCCAAACATTCCATCGCGACTCCTGGGCGATAAATATAAACCTGTCGCTTTTTGCAGTCAATCAGCCAACCTAACAGCGCCCCATTGTTAATATACTCCTGCATCTTAGTTTTGAGCGGTGTCAAATTATCAGAAGCCGATCGCAGTTCGATCACAAAGTCAGGACAGATCGGCGCAAACTTTTGCTGCTGTTCAGGAGTCAGGGTGTTCCACCGCTCTAGTTTCACCCAAGCCGCATCAGGCGATCGCTCTGCACCGTTGGGAAGGGTAAAGCCAGTGCTGGAGTCAAAGCCAATACCAGTCCCATCCTGTTCAGTCCAATTGTACAATTGTCCGTTCAGTCTAAAATTGCGTCCACCTGTTTCCGTACCAGTGGGAGGCATAATTAGTAGTTCTCCCGTAGCCGTGCGTTCAATGCGTAAGTCGCGATTAATTTGACAGAATTCAAAGAATTGATCATCAGTCAAATTAATGACTGGATGCAGGTGCAACACTAAAGGAAACGTTTCTATCTGAGTTGTTGCTTGAGTCATAGCACAAATCCTTGGCGGCTGTCGTTAATAGTAAGGCAAACTGAGTCATATCTTCATCACTCCAAGACTCAGCCGGCTTATCTGCCACAATCATAACTAGGGCTATTTTTGTGATTCTTCAGTAATTAGACTGTTGCTTGTTTGGGGGCGACGCTGGAGGATTAGGTATTTGATTGCGCCAAAACACAAACGGAAGACTTAGAGCTCCCAGAATCATTACTATCCCAGTTGTCATCCAAATTATCAGTCGATTGGGTCGATAATCTCCTCGCTCAATTTGCCAAAAGACTCTATTATAACGCCAAGCGGCTAAGGCGATTGTCACAATTCCAAAAATAACCAGCATTACTCCCAAGTTCTCAGAGTTGAACAGAGGATGTATTTCTGCTTCTGCTTGAGTCACTGCTACTTGAATTTGACGTAAAAAGATGCCAAATCTAGCAATAGCAAAACCAAACCCGATTAAAGCAATCGAAGTTCGCAGCCAAGCCAGAAAGGTGCGCTCGTTGGCTTGATGCTCCCGTTGACGATCGACTTGCGGCTTTTTATCCATAAAATAATCCCAATTAAATCTTTAGTTTATTCGTTAAAACTCTGAAAAAATGGCAGATTTGGCTACAAATAGCAACGTCTTTAGGTATCAACACAACTGTCAAAAGTTAGATTTAACCCAAAACTCAAACCCTATGCAATTAGCATGGTTTTTGAATAACATCTTTAGACATTATCGTACACATATCTATTGGAATTTTATATGAAATTATTCGTTAAAACCATAATTTATAAAATAATTTTAGTTAAAATCGTTATTTCTATCTTTAGAGAGATGCATGAATCAAAAAAATATCCAATATTTGAAATATAAATAAGCAAAATTACTTCTGTAAAAGAACCAGCAGAGTTGCGGCAAGTTTTGACAAAAGAGGTGGCTGTAAATCCAATCCTGCTTCATCGGGTACTCAATAGCGTCCCTGGGAAATTACTGTTGGATCAAACCAGCCAAGTCATTCATACGCCTACCAATCGGGCTAATCGCCAGTTTTTACGAGGCGCTTTGATGAGTTCGGCTTTACCGAATGGAAAAATTACTCTAATTGAGACGTTGCAAAACTATCCAACCCCAGAAGTTCATGTTGAGGGCAATCGCCTTGTTGAAGTTGTTCAGAAAATTAGTCGGGTAACTG
This sequence comes from Coleofasciculus chthonoplastes PCC 7420, assembly GCF_000155555.1. GTDB lineage: Bacteria > Cyanobacteriota > Cyanobacteriia > Cyanobacteriales > Coleofasciculaceae > Coleofasciculus > Coleofasciculus chthonoplastes_A. The sequence continues at coordinate 22,794 of NZ_DS989857.1, read as the reverse complement.
AGCGTCTGCCCAAGCTATAGTTTTTAGCGTAGTCGGGGTATTCGTTGTCTCATTTATTTGTTGACTCACTTCTTACTCAAGAGAGTCAAAATGTCTTAACAAGGCTCCGATAATAATCACCGGGAAGCCAGCACCAATACAGATTAAACCTTGGGTAAAACTCAGGGGTACTGTATCAAACAACGTATTCATCTACACGATAGCGGGAAAGGTACGTTAATCCCCGCCAACATAGTTAATCTCCGCCAACATACTGGCGTGGCACAGCTAAAATTGGGGAATAAATTTTACGGTTTGATGGGCGATAGCCAGTGCTACCACCTACCCAGCTTTTGCCATTTCCGGTTGCAGTTGCGCTAAGGCGAATTGTACGCGGGTGCGAACTGCTAAATCTGACTCATCTTTCATCAGTTGCTCAAAATGAGCGATAATCTGTTGCCAATAATCCGGTTGTGTTTCGGCTACCGCTGTGGCTAATCCTTGCAACCCTACCACGGAAGCATAACGCACCACCCATTCGGGATCGTATGAGGTTACCTGTAGCGTTTTCAGCACTCGCCCTTGGGCTGAGGGAATCTCTTCAGGAGACAATTTTGACCATTGTATATCTCCTAACCCCTTCGCTGCTGCACGACGCACGCTTAGAGCAAAGTCGGTTTCAGCCGCATTCAGTAAGGTGTCTAAGGCTCTGGGATCAGCAAGTTGGGCTAAGGCTCGAATCGCCCACGCCCTTCCCCCATAGTTATATTCATCAAGCAGGTTGAGTAATGGTTCTACCGCCACGTCTCCTAATTGCACTAATCCATCAACGGCGGCGACGGCGGCACCGGGGTTGTTATAACTGAGGACTGCAATTAATGTGGGTATCCCCGCTTCTATCTTGGCATTGGCTAAGGTTCGCACCGCAGCAAGTAAGCGAGGGGAAGAATCGGCTTGTTCAACAGCTTGAATGAGGTTTTGGTCGTTTGTCATTTGTCATTGGTTACAAGGTTACAGCAAGTCATCCATGAGCTTGATCACATGGATGGCTCCTTCTGATAGCTGAACCGATTCGCTGGCGGAGTTTTTTACTTCATGCTCTAATACCCCTTTGAGGGAAATGAGCTTTAAACTATTTTCCGCTAAGGTTTGGGCGATCGCATCCGCTGCCTTTAAGTAGCCAATTGCCCCTAAATCCGCTAGTACAGCCCGTCGTAATTGTAACTTTTTCCCCTTCAGGGCTTGCACCAAGCGATCGCCATAGGCGGGATTCTCGGTTAACTGATACATGGCTCGTGCAGCGGCGTACTGTATCCGTTCTTGATCATGCTCTAAAAAGGGTTCGATTAATGCGATCGCCTCTTTTGCCCCTAAACTGCCTAATGCTTCTATGACGGCATTATACGGTTGTGCTAAGTGGGGTGATCCGGGTACGGGTTTAGCCGCCTCTATCCCCCCTTCTAATAACTCCATTAACTGAGGACTACAAACGGGATCACCTAACATTCCTAACGACTGCGCGGCGGCTTCCCGCACATAAAAATCTGAACAGTCTAGACAGTTTATCAGCGGCACAACCGCTTTGCGATCGCCCAACTTCCCCAGCGCCCGTGCTGCGTTGCGTTTCAGGGGATATCCGCCTACCTCGGTACGATCTGCCTCTTCCTCTAGCGCCATAATCAAGGCGTCGATTACAGCGGCGTCTCGAATCCGAAATTTTCCCAGCCACCACGCGGCATAATAGCAAAGACTTAAATCATCCCTTTGCTTGAGGTTCGCCAGTGCTTGTTCTATTGTTAAAGACTCGCCACCACTCGATTGTTCAGTTACAAATGTCATTTGTCTTATGTCATTTGTCTTATGTCATTTGTCTTATGTCCTTCACTCGTCTGGGCGGGTTTAGTTATATCTGGGTTCAGTAAGAAACGATAGTAGTAAAACCCGCCCCTACAAACTCAAAACTCAAAACTGTTCCTCCTAAGCTGGTAATCGGTAACAGATAATGAGCATAGTATTTCCCCTTACCCCTTACCGTTTACCAGCCTTCTGTTTGATCCGCCAACTAACTATCAGAATTCACGGGATGAATATTGACAATTGTTCCTCCCATCCGAGTAATGCGGCGCATTTCTTCATTCATGCGATTGTAAGGCACTTTAATGAAAACACTACCGCTTTTGCGAAAAGGGTATTCATTTTTGTCATTGGTTTCGTTTTGACGCAAACCTGTGACTTCATAGGTAAAGAAACGACTCCCCGATGGGCTGTTAGGCGCACTGCTTGCTGCTACTTGACCTAGCATAGTAATCAATTCTCCTTTTTTAACTAATTTAATTATCAATCATCCAAGTTTCTGATTTAGACCGATAAACAGCTATTTTTATCTGGCTTAATTCTCAACTTGTCTGCTCACTCAACATACCAATGGGACTAGAGTCTCAAGAGTTAGGAGATTAGAAATAATATAACGATTTCCGCTATTTTCTCTCTAGTCCTAATCTCTCCAGTCCCCAGTCCCATCTGATCCGTTCAGATCGGTTCAATCTGCCTATTTATAGCAGACGTCAACGTCTGCCTGCTTGGACTAAGCTGGTGTAATGCTCGCCACTTTACCCCCTAGACGGTTAATCTGTTGGAGTTTGTTGGATAATTCCTCATAAGGAACTAAGAAGGCTTTGCTACTGCGACGCACTTTCGGATATCTGGGATTAATAATCCCCGCTACTTCGACGCGATACACTTTGCCTTGTGTGCCATAGGGAACAGGACCGCCTAATGCTTTACTTGGGGTTTCACCCTTCGCCGACTGGCGATATGCCCAGCCTTCATTGCTACCCGATGGTCCAACCACGGCTGAAGCAAAATTCTGTGCTAAATCAGTCGCCAGACGTGACTCACTTCCTGCCAACTGAGCGCGATCGCTATTGGCATAACCGCGATACAGTTGGAACATACGGGTAAACCCGACGGTTTTCTGACCCCGTTGAGTGGCAAAACCGCGATAATACGGAACAATATAATCGCCGAAGTTCTCTTGATACTCTTCACTGTCAATGTAAGAGTCAATATCCGCGTCGTACCCTTGGGTTTCGTACAAATCCAGGTGGTAAATTACCTCAGACTCATCGTAAGGTGCGCGACCTAATAGGTGCTTGTAATTGAGTTCAATTACACGAGTTTGAAAATTGCCGTAGAAAAACTTGGTTTTATAAAGTTCCGATTTGGCAACACAACGCACAAATTCGCGCACGTTGATATACCCGTTCCGCAACAGTGACTCGGCACTGGTTAGGCGTTCAGACGCCATCACATAGTCATTACCCAACAGTTGACGGTAGACGGCACGGATAACCGCTTGAATATCATATTCAACCCAATCGGGACGCAATTCTACCGGAGTTGAATTACTATACGCTTCTGTCCCTAATCGGGACGCTGCTGTTGTAATAGCCACTTAAATGTCTCCTAATTAAACGCCAATGCTGAAATCTTTAAGCGGGTATGATGTCTGTCACCTTACCGCCCATCTTATTGATTTGTTGTAACTTTTGGGAAAGCTGTTCGTAAGGGACGTAATATTCCGTCTGACTGCGGCGGATTCGGGTCATGCGTCCGGGTTTGGGGATTTGAATTACCCGCACGATATAAATCTGCTCGCGAGTTCCGCCCCGAGTACCCACGATCGCCTGTCCTTGCGGATCAGCGTAGATAGGAGACGAGGTATTCAATGCGACTTCCCGCAACAGACGAGAACGATTCCCCGCCGGCTGAGTGCGATCGCTACTGCCTAATCCGCCAAATAGTTGGAAGATCCGGCTATAACCCACGGTTTTCTGATTACGTTGGGTTTCAAATCCAATTGGATAGGGAACAATGGACTCGCCAAAGTTCTCTTGATACTCCATTGAGTCAATGTAGGAGTTGATCTCCGCCTCATACCCCTGTTGATTGTACAAGTCAGTATGATAAGCAATCTCTGACTGATCGTAGGGCGCTCGTCCCAAAAAGTGCTTATAATTCAGTTCGATAAATCGCACTTGTGGAGTGGAGTAGAAAAACTTTTCCCGGTATAGTTCCGATTGACCCAGAGTTCTAATAAAATCGCGAACGCTTATTTCTCCGTGGCGCAGCAGTGATTCCGCACTGGTTAACCGATCAAACTCCATCAAGTTATCGTTACCGAAGACTTGTAGATAAGCGGCTCGGATCACCAATTGCAAATCATCTTCTGTCCAATTTTGACGCAGCTCCACTTTCGGAGACTCCGCAAATGCAGCAATTCCTAACCGCCTTGCTGCCGTTAAACTTGTCATCTTAACCCTCCCTGAAAATGAATAAAACGATACCCGGAAACGCAAACAATTGCTAACCCTTTTTGCTAACAACTGCTTGCCTTTCCGGGCAAGGCGATCAATCTAGCTCAGGGCGTTGATCGCATAGTCAAGATAGGAATTGGCTTCAACGGCAGGATCGCCAGACAAGCCATGGTTAGCTTTGATGTACTTGAGGGCTTCAATGTACCAGCTAGGAGACAGTTCAAACGTGCTGTTGATTTCATCAATCCCAGCAATCAGGTACTCATCCATCGGACCGGTGCCACCTGCAACTAAGCAGTAGGTTACCATCCGCAGGTAGTAACCAATGTCACGAGAACACTTGGCTTTTCCTTCGGGAGTAGAAGCATAGTTCGGTCCCTGCATCTGAGTGGTGTAGGGGAACTTTTGGTACACCGCGTTAGCTGCACCGTCGATCAGCATTTGCGCTTTGTCAGTTAAGGCTCTAGCTGCCTGTAAGCTGGTTTGAGCTTGCTTAAACCGACCAAAAGCAACTTGGATTTCGGTGCTGCTTAAGAAACGTCCTTGTGAATCGGCAGCGGCGACTGCTTCTGTCAATGGCGTCTTCATCGTCGAGATATCTCCTTAATCTTTTGCTTACTTTTTCAAACGTGTTGATGAAGTTGAAACTTCAACAGGCAATCTTTGTTTTACCTTGTTTTAGGCAACCGCGTTGGCAGCCATGTCAAAGTAGCTACCGATTTCGGACATTAAAGCGCTGCAATCACCAGGAGTGATATTGTTACGATCATTTGCCATTGCGATCGCGGCATCCTTCATTTTTTGCACGCCAGCAGCAACAGACGCTCCGGGTACACCCAGCGCTACATAAGTTTCACGCAAACCGTTTAGGCAGCGATCGTTCAGTACACTGGAATCTCCGGCAAAAATTGCGTAGGTAACATAGCGCAGGATGATTTCCATATCCCGCAAGCAAGCCGCCATCCGACGACTGGTGTAGGCGTTACCACCAGGAGCAATTAACTGAGGCTGTTCCGCAAACAAAGCACGAGCCGCATCAGCAACGATCTTAGAAGAGTTGCTGGTGATCCGGTTAACCGAATCCATCCGCTTGTTGCTTTCAGCAACCATTGCATTCAAAGCATCTATCTGAGAGCCGGTCAGCATTTCGCCTCGCGTATCAGCTTGGCTTACCACCTTGGTGAATGCATCAAACATGAACTCAAATCCTCCTTTGCTTGGTTGAGTCTAGGGTTTAAATCTAGACAGGTTAGGTCGAGACAGTGAAACCTTAACACCTCATCGGGTCTGTTCTCACAGATACCAATCACGTTCTAAGAAGGAAAACGTAAACGGAGCGTCAAGAAACCTGAGAAGATTTCCGGCTGATTATGAGAACCCCCCAAATAACGGTTGTTTGGTGCTTTGGTTAACATTTACCTGTCATCTTTACCCTTCAGGTTACTTTTATACAATGATGTTGAGTTTTTATTTGTTACAAATTGTTAAGTTTTTAATCCTTGGCGGATCAAACTCGCCAATCCTGAGGATGCCCAAACTGCTAAAACTAGCATGACCAGAGGGTTACAGATTTCCGGATTACGCTACAACCTCATTGCCGAGTTCTGTCTAGGGGTGGAGATCTTCATCCCCTTCTTCATCGCCTTGCTCAGAACTTTGGTAATAATTACTTAAGCAAATATACTTACTAAAGATTGCTGCCTGACTTTTGTGTAATCACAAAACAATTTGGTCTTAACGTTATAAAGCCACGATAATCCCCTACCCCTTAACATCATTATCTATTAAGAAAGATTACGTTGAGTGAGATGATGTGCCAGACGGGAATAGAAGGCTCAAGGCGTTGGGAAATAAGAGATGCCCGTAAGTTTTCGGCGTCGTAGTCTTAACAAAAGTAAACTTCAAATCGCTGATTAGTTTTCAAAATGTAAATTTTTTAATCAAACGAACCATTCTTAGCCCTTTCTATGAGAAGGTTTGAGCAAAATCATGTACAATGACATGCAACTTAATATTTTTTAACGCTTAAAAATATTCAGCCTATTGTATAAAGAAACAGATGGATTATTTGGGGCAAAACCCAGCTTTCCCTGAAGTCGAGGATTTGCGGATTGTTGTGCAAGCGGTGAAACGGTTGCCAGAGTCACTCTCAAGGTGTCGTATTGGTCAAGTCAATAGTGCAGCCACTTGAGCAATTGAACCACGATGATCCGATAAATTTTTTCAGGGCTGGATTTGACCCAATGCCAGACTCCGGCGAATCTCGCCATCTCGATCAATCGTTCAAACAACGTTTAGCTAGGAGATATTAATTAAGATGCTTGATGCGTTTTCCAAAGTCGTAGAGCAAGCCGATAAAAGTGGTGCCTATCTGAGTGGCGATCAAATCAACGCACTTTCAGCGATGGTGTCGGAAAGCAATAAGCGTTTAGATACGGTTAACCGTATCACCAGTAACGCTTCCATGATCGTCGCTAATGCGTACCGAGAATTAGTGGCTGAACGTCCCCAAGTGTTCGCCCCCGGTGGTGCTTGTGACCATCATCGTAACCATGCCGCTTGTATCCGGGACATGGGCTTTATTCTCCGTTATGTCGCCTACTCCATGGTGGCAGGAGATGCCAGTGTGATGAATGACCGTTGTCTGAATGGTCTGAAGGAAACCTACCAAGCCCTAGGAACACCAGGAGATGCTGTAGCATCCGGGATTGGCAAGATGAAAGATGCCGCGATCGCTATTGCCAATGACCCCAATGGCATTACCCAAGGAGATTGCAGCGCTCTGATGTCTGAGTTAGCAGGTTACTTTGATACAGCAGCAGCCGCCGTTGCTTAAGGTCGAGTGTAAACGGCTTTTTGACAATTAAATTAAATCTGACAACTTAACCAAGTCAATCATTTAGGAGAACAAAGATACTCATGAAAACCCCAATTACCGAGGCGATTGCTGCCGCTGACGTGCGCGGTTCTTATCCGACTAATACTGAAATGCAAGCCATTTTTGGTCGTTTCAGTCGGGCGAAGGCGGGTCTGGATGCTGCCAAAGCGTTTACTGATAATGGTCAGGGATGGTCTGAAGCTGCTGCTAATCATGTTTATCAGAAATTCCCCTACACCACTCAAATGGAAGGACCCCAATATGCCTCAACTCCAGAAGGCAAGTCCAAGTGTGTGCGGGATATTAACAACTACTTGCGTGTGATCAGCTACTGCTGCGTAGTCGGTGGAACGGGTCCACTGGATGAATATGTGATTGCTGGCGTTAAAGAATTCAATGCGGCTCTCGGTTTGTCGTCGAGTTGGTATGTGGCAGCTCTCGAATTTGTCCGTGACAATCATGGTTTATCGGGAGATGTTGCAGGTGAAGCGAACATTTACCTCAACTATGCCATCAATGCTTTGAGCTAGAAACCAGTACGGCTACCTGGGAAGTCATGGATTCAGTCGAGATGTTTGAGAACAGATCTACACAAACCACAAGCGGGTTTGTAATAGTAGGCTCTCCTTGAGTTCCCTTGTACTAGCCTGTATCGGGTCTGGAGGATAGGCGATAAGCAGTTATTGTCTATCCCCCAGACCCGAATCTTGTTTATAGTAGAAGGCGGCAAGGTAGAAGGCTGGTGGGTTTCGACTTCGCTCAACCCATCCTACGGTATATCAAAGGTTTTAGCGCTCCCTAAATGCACGCTTTTCAGTACCATTCGATTTAAAATACATAGTAATAAAAAGCGATTTAGATCTCCAATTTTTTGTATAAATGACTACCGCTTCTCCCCCCCAACCCATAAGTTCGGCAGAAACTGCGATCGCAGCCTTAAACGGAGACGATAATCAGTTGCGCTATTATGCCGCGTGGTGGTTGGGTAAGAATAAAGTACAGGACTCGTGGACGGTGCTATGTGAAGCTCTCCAAGATGAAGCCTATCGTACTCAAGCAGGTGGATATCCCTTGCGACGTCAGGCGGCGCGAGCATTGGGTGAGTTACAAAATCCCCAAGCTGTACCCGCGTTAATTGCTGCCTTAGATTGTCCGGATCTGAGCCTTCGAGAGGCGATTATTCAGGCTTTAGCCGCGATTGGCGATCGCACAGCTATCTCCCCCTTGCTGAATCTGCTAAACGCTGAAGCCGAGCAACCCTATGAGGCTTTGATTGAAGCCTTAGGCACGTTAGAAGTTTGGCAAGCCCGTCCCCAGATTGACCCCTTTTTAACCCATCCGTCGGAACGGGTTCAATGTGCGGCAGCTCGGTATTTATATCTATTGACAAAAGAGCCGCAATATATTGAGCGAATCATCAAGAATTTGGATCATCCGAATATGTATCTGCGCTGGGCGGCGATGTTTGACCTAGGCGCGATCGGTCATTTAGCCGCAGCGCAGGCGATCATTCAGGCGAAGGTGCCGAATAGTTTAAAGCTGCTGAATATCAAGCGAATGTTAGAAGCCATCTTAGAAAGTGATCCGGACGCCGAATCAAACCAGCCGGATAAATGCCAGTTTCTGATGGACACCATTGATCAGTTGTTAATTCAGCTATAGCAGGGGAGATGGGGAAGCTGGGGGAGCTGGGGAAGCTGGGGAAGCAGAGGGAGCTGGGGAAGCAGAGGGAGATGAGGGAGAGAATTTACAAATGACGAATGACGAATGACCAATGACGAATGACCAATGACGAATGACCAATGACCAATGACCAATGACCAATGACCAATGACCAATGACCAATGACCAATGACCAATAACAACGGACAAAAATTACAACAAGCTGTTACGCCTAACGAAGCCGTAGAAGCGATTCATGAGTTAGTCGATCACCCGCAGCGTGCTAGCGATGATGTAATTACAGCCTTAATTGAGGGATTAAGTCATCATCATCCGGCTGTACCAGCCGCCGCCGTAGACGGGTTAGTGGAATTGGGGTCAGCCAGCGTTAATCCTTTAATTGCTGCCTTTGAAGCCTCTGGTGACCAAGCGGTGCAAGCCCATATCATTCAGGCGTTAGCGCGAATTGGTGATCCAAAGGCGCTGAGTTTGTTAGAGGACGTCATTGGCACATCCGTCGCCAATCACTGTCAAGGAAATGTCCGGCGCGTCGCTGCACGCGGCTTAGGGCGAATTGGCAGTTTAGCCAAGGATACCGCCATTATTCGTCAAGCCATAGATAAATTGACCTGGGCGTTATTGACGCCAGAGGATTGGGCGCTGCGTTATGCTGCGATCGCGTCCTTACAAGATATTGCCCAACCAGAAGTTATGCCTCCCTTACAGCAGGCGTTGACTCAAGAGTCGGATCGGGTAGTACAAGCACGGCTCAATCGTGCGATCGCCCAGTTAGTTTAGTTCAATATTACAGTGTTGATCGGGGACGTGAGAGGTTTTATTGTTGCCTGATGATGGCTATATAGGTGGAATGTTTGATGCGATACGTTTCACGATTTTCCACCTTTTCCAGAAAGTCAAGTCCTCGATCAAAAATAACCTTGTACTTTTGCTGATCATGTCCCTGGATTTCTAATTCTCGTGCATGGGGAAAGTCAGAGCGTCGATGGCGGGGTTGAACTGTAACTTTAGGTTGAATTTCTATCGCCTTCAGTCCAATCAGCGCTGCTTCTAATTCAGCTTTGAGTTCAGAAGCCGATGGCGATTGTGACGTTTCCAGCGTTAAAATCGTTACCTGAGAATTATCCGAGAGTCCCTCCCCTTGCAAGAGTTCGGCGAGGAATTTTGCCCTTTGACCATTCAAGTAGCGATCGCGATAGAATACCTGCTTCACCTGACTTGCCAAAATACCGTCTATTCCCAGTTTCTGTCGCAGTTGTGGCAAACTCAGTTCACCCCAGCTAGGTTCTGGGAAGACGACAACGGTATCTGGGTCTGCCAATTCTGAAGCTGGGACAAGTCTAGCTTGCGATCGCAGCGTTTGTAATCGGCTCTCGACTGTCTCGACGCCTTCAGCGCTTTGGGTTTGAAACCATTCTACTGTTTCCTGATCAGAACGCTGGTGAAGTGCAAGTGCAATCCGATTCGGCTGCTGAGTGCTGAAACATAAAACCGGTAAAGCCTTAGCCTCGTAGGATGACTCATACAGCTTGAGTAAACCTTGGTCTATCCACTGCTGTAGTCGTTTTTGGAGGACTGGCAAATAATTTTGTTGGCTCGGCGGGGAAACAGTCCCTTTATCGGCTAGCTGATTGACAATCAATTCCAACGGCATCCCACTGCGTTGCATTGCATAGACGGCATCGCTCAAGAGATTTAACCAAGATAACGGTGAACCATTATTCAAGTCAAACTCATCAATTAACTTGGGCAGATAAATGATGCTGGCGGAACTAGCCATGCGGCACAATGGTGATAATCGTTCTGCTACCTGAGATAAAGTCAGCCGATTGGCATTGGCGGCAAAGTTTTGCAGTTCGGAGTTAGGTTTAACCTGCTCTACCAGAGGTTGAAGGTAATTGGCGACGACATGACGGTTTAACTGAGCATGAAATGGCTGATTGGAGTACGTTCTCAGACAGTCATAACAACTGCTGTCACAGCTACAGGATGCGGCTAACTCGTAGGCTTTCTGCAAAACATCTGGAAAACAGTGAGCAATGCGTCTGCTATACCCCGCTCCTCCCGGAACGTTATCATAGATGATAATTTCCGCCCGTCCATCAGCTAGTGGTTGAAACAGTCCATCGAGTTCGGTGCGCGGCACATCGATGACTCGTGCGGCGGCGGCGAGTAACGCATAGGTAAGGGAGCGCCAAAAATCCAAACCATTGACGGGATTCTCTGCTACGGACGAAACCGTGCGATCATCGCCATAATGAATCACCTCGCCAAACAGAGGACTGGGTTTTGTCGAGCGGTCAAACTGAATTTTTAGTAAATCACTGAGAAATTCATGCCCTAGATGGGTCAGTTCATAATTTCCCTGACATTCCTTACCTGTAATTGGGTGCTTGTGAGTGGGTCGTTGTGATGATCGAGACGCCCTTCTCGACGTTCTGCTTTTACTCCTACCCCTAGTTTGACGAGTTTCTTGCACTTGGTTGCTGAGATCACAGCCACATCGAGTACATAAGGCAAACCCTTGCTTGCTGAATCCCTTGCCATTTCCCAGCAATCCTTGATTAGCCAGAAAGAATTTTCCGCTTTGACTGACGGTGAGGGAATAAAGACCTGAATTTGACAACTCCTCTAGATTTTGTCCATCATTGGCTAAGAAAACCTGAGAAGTTGGCTGGCGCTGGGGTTTGGTGTAAGGGGTGACTTTGGGCGTGACTGTCCAGTCGGTGGTGAACGCTTTGGGAATCTTGTACAGTTTCATTTTTTGGGCGGCGGCGGAGCTGGGCTGCTTTCGGCAAACCGGACAGTCTTCCACGGTTTCTGGTTGGTTGGAAGCGTGAAAGTTGTTGCAGTTTTGACACACCCAATAGTATCTCTGTTCCAGTTCTCCCGGTCGCAGAATACCTACACTCTTATAAACTCGGTCATCAACCACCACTTCCTGACCCGGAGCATATTCACCCAAAGCAAGGCGGCGATCGCGCTCTAGGCGATGCCTTCCCTGAGAGGATTTGTATTCATTGCTTTCACCTGTAAGCAGGCGAACGACATCAATGGGAAAACCATAAATTGGTAGTACACTGGCTTGAACTAACTGATCATGGAGTCGGCGCTTGGCAATTTTATCTAATTCATCCTCAATGCGATCGCGCCGCTTCTCTAGTCCTTGGCGTTGTTTGCGATCGCTTTGTGCGCTAATGTCTTCTTGAACTGTTTTGAGTAGCGACATGAGTCCGTTCCAGTCTTCTAGCTGGTCTTGCTGGAACAAGGCAATCGCGTCCAGGAACTGATTCAGAACGGTTTGAGCTGTACCCGAACTCTTCAGTCGGTCAATCCAGGATTGAGCGATAGCCTCAGCCTCGTCACTATTCAACCATTCTCGCAGCTTATCGGCAAGTGAAGTTGCAGGTGGCTGGAAATCTGTAGACGCCACCGTATAATTTTGGGGTAAATCAAAGAAGTCAGCAATTTTCACCTCCTCCGCCCCGACACCGTGAGACTTAAGAAAATCAGCCAGTAACTCGGCGCGAATATGGCGCTGCTGAATTTGGAAATTATTGGCATCAAGTTTGGGAATTTGATTGCTACCTGCAATTAGCTGTTCTGGCTGCTCAAAATAGAATCGGTCGTGAGGACGCCGTTGCCCATACATGAGAGTAATTGCCACGCCATCGGTACGCCGTCCGGCTCGTCCGGCTCGTTGTTGATAATTACTGACGTGGGGTGGGAAGTTACGGAGAACTACGGCTTGCAATTCGCCAATATCAACGCCCATTTCTAGGGTTGTCGAGCAGCTTAGTAAATTAATTTGACCACGACGGAAGCGGTTTTCCCGTTTTTCCAGTTCACCCACACCCAACTGAGCCGTGTGTTCCTGCGATCGCAAGGGCAACGGCGGCTGATTTTTGATTAGATATTGGAGATAATGCTCATTTGCCGCCTGTTTAATTTTCTCCGGTTGATAGGGCTGGAGCTGACCGGAACACTTAAACGTCGGACATCCCTTTATATTGAGGGTTGGCTCTAGACTCTCCGATAAACCGGGAACATGGAAAATTTGCTGACAGCGATCGCACTGATGCCAGTCTTGTTCAGTTTCGATAATATTGAGCAGATTCCAGTTTAGATGATACCCCTTTTGGGCGTTAACGAGTAAACCAAAGGATTTGAGCTGTTCAAACAGCCAGACAAAATCTTCTTTTTGCGGAAATCCTTCGCCAAATATTTGGAAATAGTACCACCCCAATCGATTCTGAACTTTGCTGACTGTCCCATCTTTTTTCCACTTCGGCATAAAAGCAGGAGAGTCTTTGTATTTTTTCATTTCATCCGCTGATTTTTCCAAAAACAGGTAATTCTTGGAGCGTCCTTGGGCGTCAATCATTTCGCGTCGGCCGCCCTGTACTCCTCCAGTTTCCGGGAAATATTGCGAAGCCCCGTCAATGCTGACAATCCCCGTGCGACGAATGATATCTAGCAACCCGATCAGGAAAATTTCAGCTTCTGTATCAGAGATGTGAAATCTATCCGCAACCGAACGGATCAGTCGCTCATCTTCTAATTCAACATGACAAGCTAAAATCCCAAAGGATTCTAATGCCGAACGACGAGCAAAGGGGAGCGCAAACTCTCGCAGCAGTATTTCCTTAGCGCGAGACTCGGCTCGGTCTTGGCAATCTCGCTTACTTTGTCGTTCCTGAGTCTCATCTCCGGGAACATAACTGAGATAATTGAGTTGGGAATTTCGGTCGGGATGGGGAATCGAAATGTTTAAGAATTTATCACGCAATTTATGGCTAACTTGGTTAACCGAGGCAACCCCATCGGCGTCTTTGACTTCCTGTAAGGCTGAATACAGCATCTGCCGATAGAGTTTTTCTGTATGATTGCGTTGATAATCAGACGCAAAAAAAGCAGCATCTTGGCGCCCATCGGAAAAGGTTAATAATTTCCGCTTTGAGGCGCTTTCTGGGCTTGGTTTCGACTCAGGCAATAATTCAAACAGGCTATCAATCATTGCCTCTAACGGTTCATCAGTGTAAGCCACAAACCGATTGATGGCTTGAGCGCGAATTGACCGGAAACCACAAGCCGCACATTTGGGTAAATAGCAGCCGTCGAGATTTTTATCACCTTTCTGGCGATGCCATGCTAGATGAAATTTACCCGTTCCTGTAACGGTTGGCGGGAATGATTCAGGTGAAGGGCTACCAATCCAACCATCGCGTTGGGCGAGAATAGTTAATGTTTTGGGCGAATCCGACGGTGGTTCTGACTCCGTTTCGCCGATATCGTCTTCTTCGGTAATACTGTCTAAGTTGCCAGATGTGAGAGTGTAGATTCTGGGATTATCTCTGAGTCGAGCCGTTGCTCTGGGTAGGGGTTGCAGTTCTCCTGAATTATTGAGCTGGGTGAAGGTATAGGCTTGACCGCATTGGGAACAACTGCCTAATTCCAACACGGGGGAATGGCAATCATCACAGGTTGTCTTTGAGTTGAGATAAAGCCGCCCATATCGGGATAACTGTGAGCAGTTGGGGTCACGCACTGCACCGGGACATTCAGGATTAATACAGGCATAAAGTCCTTCTAGACTACGGAAAAGCAGATGCAGTCTAACGGGCAGTAAGGGTAAATCATCGGAATTGTTACGAGCCAGCGTGCCTAACTGGAGTAAATGAGCCAATGCCAATTTCGCGTCTGTATCATCAACTGTACCATCTAAGTTAAGCGGTAGATTGACGCCCCATAGTTGGCTAGATTGGACAACTTGCTGCCAAGGCTGAGGACGGCGACTCAGCAGGTCAATCAGTCGATGGACGAGGGGATGGCGTTTCAGGGTAGCCATGAGGAACTTATGGATATCTCCCTCAGCTTGAGACTCGGCTTCCTTTACTATCTCAGCAGGTACGATACCACTCAGCCGATCGCGCCACACCGTCAACGGGGCATCAGGAGCAGGGAGATCCAGAATACTTAAATAGCCTAAAATCTCTGTATCCGTCATTTCCGGCGGCAAGGAATAGGGCTGACCGAGCCGTTCTGTTGCCGTTACCCGATCGCCCCGAATGACTTGAGTAAACGGTTCACCAAAAAGCTCTTGGGCAAAGGTAACAACGTTCTGATCAACGGATTTGTCACCTAAACTGGCACTGGTAGCAATGCAACGAACCTGTCCCGTTTTTTCTTTGCCTACCGCCGCCTTGAGACGTTCTAATAGCATCGACACTTCAGTCCCCGTCGAGCCATTGTAAGTATGCGCCTCGTCTACGACTAACATCTGGAACGTGTCTGCGGAAGCCTCAAAGATTTTCCCTCGCTCCACAGGACGAATGAGCATGTGTTCCAGCATGGAGTAGTTGGTAATTAGGATCTGAGGCGGCGATTCCCAAATCTCTTCCCGTGACAACAATTGCACCTGTTGCGTTTTGGTGATCGCCTGCTGGATTAATTGCTGGCGAGTGCTGAGATTTAACCGAGTCTTTTCGGCGGCGGTCAATAGCTTTTGCAGTTCCTCGGGTTCGTAAGCCTTAAATTCGGCGGCTAAGGATTCTAAGGCGCCTTTTTGTTGTTTTTCCGTCCGGCTGGTGTAGAATCCAAATTTAATTCTGGGTGTGTCTTGACGACACAGCAGTTGACGCAAGCGCTTCACCTGGTCATTGACCAAGGCGTTCATCGGGTACAGGATTAGCACCCGCACCCCACTCTGAACCCGTCTGTCTCCCTCTTTGAGCAATCTGTCCAGTATCGGAATCAAGAAGCACTCGGTTTTCCCGGAACCCGTACCTGTAGCCACAACGATATTTTGTTGCTGTGCTATAACTGCTTTAATCGCCCGTTCCTGGTGTTCGTAGAGAGCGCGATCGCTGGGCTGGAAAAGTTTCGCCAGGTCAGAATGGAGAACACCCTGATCAACCAATGTTCTCACACTGCTAGCAGGTCGATAGGGCTGAGAGCCTTGCAGGTAGGGATGTTGCCAAACCACCCGTTGCTGTTCTAGCTGTTGCTTCAACCCGAAACGCAAATGTGGATCACGCAGCGGATAAGCAGTGAGCAAGTAACGAATCAAGTCTTGGCGGGGCTGTTCCACCGCAGCAATGGGGTCAAGGTAATGACTCATACCAAAATACATCCCAAGCGTTCAAAGGCTTTCTTGACAAGGGGGTAGTTCGTTGATTGAAACGATCGAGTTCTATACCGTTGGGTATCCGGTTCCGAAAGACACCAGAGCCATCGAGCATAAGTCCCTGGTAGAATCACGCCAGCCAGATTGAGTCTCCCCTGAGGTTCATCCCATTGAATTTTCAGGGGACATCCCGCCTCCCTGTCTTGGTAGAACATCGCCAAAATAGCCACATCCGGTTCTAACTCATAGAAAGCGCGATCGGCAAACCAGAGATAGTCTCCTGTGGGAAGCTGTAGCAAGGTCTGATCTGACAATTTCTGGTAACTTGCGGGTAGCCAACGCTCTTTTTGAGACCTGTCGGGTTGAGGGACATAGTGGCAAATCATCCCACCGTCAGTAAAGGGGTTAACGAACCAGGGAGAGCGCAACACCGCTGGCGAGGGCGAGCGAGGTAAGGGTAAATGTTCAATGCTATCGTCAACAGTCAGTAAGCGAATCCCAACTTGCTGTAGGCGGTTGCGAATGTGGTTAAAACGATGTAATTTCGGGCGAATGCGTAATTCATCTTCCCGTTGCTCGGTTTTCAGGGCTTGGTGAGCCAACGCTAGATAAGCGCGATCGCCTCGAAAGAGCAACCCATTCACATTATCTCGCGCCAAAGCTAAGACCGTGGGAGGAGCTATACTGTAACGATTTCGACTCCCAGCTAAGACCTCACCTTGGGCTTGTAACTCCCTCAGCGCCTCCTGAATCTCCTGGGTTAACCCCTCTGACGACTGGTTCGGGGAGAGACGCGATCGCAACAGGGACACAAGCTGCTGTTTGGTTAACGTTGTCGGTATGGTTGGATTACCCGGTTTTCGGTGATTACTCAGCAATCGGGTAATCGGATCAAAATCCATTATCTGGCTCCCAACATACGATTGACATGGGCGGAGGGTAAGGGTTTCGGTTCGATTCGCTGACAGGATTCAATGCTTTGAATAGGGGTTCGTACTGCTTTGAAATTAGCCAAATTTAGTAAAACGATATCTTCGTACACGGAATCATCAGGGGTTTCCACGGCTAAAATCAGGTCTTGCAGTTTATTTTGTTCAATCACCGCATTCAGACATCTCAAAAATAAATCACGTTTCTTGTGGCGAACATTAACCAAGTACCACGTTCCGCTAACAGGCGGCGGTGCTGACGGCTTCGGTTCTACAGGCGGCGGTGAGTCGGGCGGCTGGATAGGTTGTACTGGTGGTAATTCCAAAACGTTTAACAGTCCTTTAAGCTTGCTAACTAAGGCATCGGGATTTAACCATTCAGGGAAATTATAGCGGTGTTCTTCTAAGCTAGCAATTCCGGCTTGTATCTGCTGGATATCGAAATCTGGATTCAGTTTTTTGACCGCCTCGATAAAGTTTGGCGTCGGTTCCTGATCCAGAATCGTATAGCAGTAATTTTCCATCGCCTCATTCTCATTCGTGTCTTCCGGTAGATCGTATTGATTGCTTCCACACCACCATCCCAGAGTCTGGGGTAACTGCTGAGAACTCAAAAGCTGAATATAATAAATTCCTGTTGGTAGTTCTAACGGAACTTTAATTATTCCTGTCGGTTCGGTTCCTAAAGGAATTTTAATTTCTCTCGGCTTTGTGTCAGGTAAGAGTAAATTCCAACACGACAAGGTATACAAATCCCCTGAGCGCAATCCCGAAAGTTGAATCCCTTGATTCCCCCACGTCCAACTCACCTCTTGCTGGGAGCTATCCATTTCCAGCAATCGCTGCGGTTCTAACCCCAATCGTTGATAGTCCAGCGCATACCAGTTCGATTCGGGGAGTAATTCATGTAAAGTGGGCAAATCAATGGTTAAAGAGCCTGACGCATCGGCTTGTAAATGATAGGGAATTTTATCCTCTCGATTAGACAGAAATAAAACAACCTCCTCTAACGTCCATAACCCCTCAATTGTAATTGTTTCCGCCCAAAACTTTTCTGGTGCATCATGCTTAATCGGCAAATCCGTTTCAGTCAACCCAGAACGACTGCGAATCTTGAGTTTATTCAACTCAGGAACCTGATCTACCTGATAATTCGATTGCACCTCAAACCGATAGAACCAGCGTTGAGTCTCAAACCAGAAACTAGCTTCGTAGCTACCTGGTTCAGTAATCCACTGGTTTAGAGGAATAGCCACCCAGCGATTATTAGGATACAGAGTTTCAATGGTTCGCGCAATAATAAATTTCTCTGTAATATTTTCGATTAGCACATTGAGAGTTAGGGGTTGCTCCAGAGGAGGATACCAAAACGTAGGTACTTCTATATAAATCGCCTTTTTCCCTTTCAACTTTAGCCCTCGCAAGACGGGCTTTTCCGCTTCCGCTAACCTCCAGTGAATCAGTTGGGATTGCTCCGTTTCCGCTACCGTTAATACAATAGACGATTCCGGGGCGGTTAGCGCAATTTGTTGACCTCGCCAGCCACGAATACTCGAGGGAATACAGCTATCTAAAACCTCAATTCCATGGGCAAATTGGAGTGATAACTCTTTGGGAGTGAAGCAGATAATCTCTTCGACACCAATAATCGTCGGATTAGGCAGATTTAACGGCAGATGATCGCCTGTCACGGCATCAAATACCAGACAGGGGAAGTCACGGGTAATCCCAGCATAATGCCATTTGAGCAAGGATTTTCGATTGTGGTCTAATAGTTGACAACTCCAATCTTCCGATGCTTGATTGACATCAATTGCCAGTTCGGGAATCTCTAAATCTCCAACTCTGGGAATCGTGTCCTCCCAATTCGCTTCCGGAATTTGACAGTAAGTTTCCCGCAAATCTCGCCATTCTGGTTTCCATAAGGTTTGCTCCGGGAGTATCAGTTGCGTGTTTCCCGTATCAATAACATCTAAACTAAGAACTAGGGGCTGACTACGCCGACGTACCAAACTTCGACTCTGACCCGAACCCGTTTTTGGGGTTAAGACTTGAATCAGAGCGTTCCAATTTCGCAGGAAGAAGTTATGGGGTAAGTAATAACTCCCTAACAGCTCTTCTCGCTGATGTTCATTCTGCAAAGCCGAGGGAGAAACACCCTGACGTTCTAGTTCTTGGGCAATGATTGCAATACCTTGAAGCAGTTGTCCGGAGATAGGTTCAGTCTCTCCATCCTCAGAATAGCTAGCATTGAGGAAGTTGATCAATGTACCCCATTGCGGATAGTTTTCCTGGCAAAAATTGAGTAGAGCTGGGGACAGATCTGCCGCTGAGGTGTGAGCCAGTTCCCACCAGCCATAATCGTCAGCAATTTCCTGAACCAGTTGGGCAAAGTGACCCAAGTTTTGTTCAGGAACGCCACTTTGTAACCATAAGGTGGAAACATATTTGTATCCCCCAGTCGCCCGGACTAAACCGAGTAAATTAATCCCTTCATCGACAACTTGACGCAGGGCATTTTCCACCCCTTGATTGTGATGAATTTCTAACCGCTCACAGAAGCCTTGCCAAAACCGTTCGCTGGAATAGTAATAGGCATATTCGGAGAGAGCAAAGGTGAGAACTTTGAGCCAATTTTGCTCCAACTCGTAAAATTCGTTATGCAGCGAATTGTAAGTTACTCGGTCAAGTTGCTGCAAGTTTTGACCCACGATATCGAGCAATTGATCGCTAGCCGTGCGTTCGATGCGAATGCTACCCAGAAATCTCTGTCCAGTCGGGCGATCGCGATGAGACCAATGCGGTAAGATTTGCTCTTCCCAGAGGTGTTTTGTGTATTTAGCATTCATGAAATCAACGTCAATATCAGTAATTTTACTCTGGGAACTTCGGCTTGATATAGGGGGTAAAGGGGTTGATTTTTGTTTTTTATCACGGGTATCAACAGAGATGGGTTTGTCTGGATTTGGCTGCGGGGGAATCTCAAGTTGTCGCCGTTGTTCGGTTAACTGCTCTTTTTGTGACGCCAGTGCTGCTAATTCTTGAGTCAGTTGCGCTTTAATCTGCTGTTGACTAGAGATTTCCGTTTGTAAGGCATTCAGGCTATTTTCTGCATCCTGTTGCTGATCAGTAACGGTTGTCAAAGACTGATTGAGCTGAGTTCGTTCCTGCTCTAACGTATCAATTTGGCTCTCTAAATTCGAGATGTAGATTTCTAACTGATGTCTCTGCTGTTCCAGATCTGCCAACTCTTGACTCAATTGTGACGTTTGAGTTTCTTGTGCCGCAATTTGGTCTTGGAGTTGATTGAGTTGTATCTGGTATAAATTGAGATTTTCTTGGGCTTGTTGTTCTTGAGCAGCAATTCTCGCCAGGGATTGATTTAAATCGGTTTCCTGGTGTTGAAGCTTGCCAATTTGATGATGCAGGCGTTGTCTTTCTTGCTCAAGGTGTTGGTTTTGAGCTGTCAACTCCGCCTGTTCTTGGAGTTGAATCTCTTGGGCGGCGATTTGGTCTTGGAGTTGAGCTAACGTTGACGTTAATTGATGCTGCTGTTGCTCCAATTCCCGCCGTTCTTGCTCAATATCTGCCTGTCGTTTGGCTTCCTCAGCCACCTGAGTTTGCAATTGATTAAATTCATCATTTAGAGAGGCGATATTCGCTTCTACACGCTGTTTTTCAGCCGCAATTGCGCTGAGGGAATAATTCAGTGTCGTTTCTTGATCCTGTCGCGCTTGGAGTTGGGTGTGAAGTTGCGCCGAGTCTTGTTCGAGTTCCTGTTTTTGACGTGTCAGACTTGCGATCGCTCGCTCTAACTCTTGTTTGTGGCGTTGCTGAGTTGCCACTTGGGTTTGTAGCTGCTCTAATTCAGTTTGCCCAGTATTGAGACTGGCGTCTACCTGTTGTTTTTCTGTGGTTGCAGTAGCGATAGACTGATCAAGGGTTTGAGTTTGATTCTGTAGCTGAGATAAAGATTGATTAAGCTGGTGTTCGCGTTGTTCAAGTTCCGCAACTTGTGCTTGCAGCCCAGATAAAGTATCACAAACCTGTCGCTTACGTCGATATTCAACAACAGCAACTCCCGTAGCCGTAGCTGGGAGTGTAATCAGTCCCGTTAACGCGGCGCGTTTGATATCTCTTTCGACTGAAAAACTCAGCCCAAAACCCACCCCAAAGCTAAGCGCACCCAGAATTAACCCGTTTTTATTCATGCAGATCGTAACTCCCTCGCGGTGATCAGGGAACAGGAACGAATCGTCCTTAGATTCGATTTTAATCATTCCCCTATTCGTTGTCTATCGCTATAGCTAGCAAATTTTTATTTATCCTGGTGATTGTCTCTTCGAGGCTAACCGAACGGGTGCGGTATCGGACAGGGTAGAATCGCGGATTCTCAATCAGCACAATAGCTGAGGTGATCAGGTTGTGGAAATGCTAAATGCGATCGCGTCACGCTAAACTGTCAAGCCTGAAGGGGCGGGTAGCTACTTGAGATATCGTTAGGGTGTGGGGTGTAGGAAACAATTGAATCCCTGTGTTAATTCTTTTAATCAGGAACAGGGAATAGGGAACAAATGACAAATGACAAATAACAAGGTTCAGCCCAACCAAATAACGTTACATCTGAGCCAAGGCATTTATTTTAGCCAGTTTACTCTGATCTAAGCCGCTCAAATCTTCCAGCTTTAGCCACTCTTCTTTAACTAACCTAGCGAAAAGAAACAGGAGAGCGGAATAGTCGTAGTCGTACTTACCATCAATATCATGCCGCCTTGCACTCAAAAAATCGTGCAGACGCCAAACCTCATCGAGTTCAGTAATTCCACTGGCGTATTCCCGCACCTGTGTGATCAAAGCATTCGTTTCTCGTTGATAGGCTTTCTCAAAAGCATCTTTGGCAATTTGCTGCTCGGCTTCAGACCAAATAATTTCGTTTACTTGCATTCTCCAGTATGATGAACACTCCCAAAACGAGCAGGGAGTGTTCGCTCGATCATTAACAACTTGTTACAGTTTACCCCTACTCAGGATGGCTTTAGCGAGCCAAGTTGAGTAACTCCTTCGGCGAGGCTAATAAATCAATTGCCACAAAGTAGATTTTGTTCTCAGGGTTGAGCAAGAATCGCCACGCCATATTCATTCCTACTCCGGCACCGAACCAAGGCGTTTGAACTTTACCTGTGACTTTGATTTGAGTATACCCCTCTTCTGTCGGTTCAGAAACGCCATGTTCCGGCAGCAGCTTCAGGTTCTGGCATTCTTCCCGGAAGAAGCGGTACACGGCATCTTTACCAATGATCGGTCTTTGGAACGGAGGTTGCAGCGCTCCATCATCGGTGAACATTTGGATCAGGGCGTCGAAGTCATTGGCATTCATGTAATTCATGTAGCTCAACACCGTCGGGTTGTCCACTCCCTGGATCGCCACCGACGTCCGTTGGGACATGTCCTTAGGCGGAACAATCGGCTCAGTAACCTTTTTGTAGCTACCTAGCTTACTCGGATCAAACCCCATATCCACAACTGCATTTCGCAGCACTGTAATTTGCTGTCCCGGATCAAGGTTGCGAATGGCTTGTAGCACGGCGGATGCATTGGCGGATAAGCGATAGCCTTCGGGAATAGGCGCGACTGTTCCCTGTTCCATCCATTGTCCGAGCTGATACCAAAAGCCAAGCTTGATATTAGCTGACCAACTGGCATACGTGCGGCTAATCGGCGCATCGGCGCGGTTTGCCAAGTCACACATGACTTGGGTTTGCTCCTGGAAGGACATTTGCTTGATTTGATTCAAGGTTGGTTCTGCAAGCACCATGCTGGCGGCTCCTGGTGCAGCAATGGTGATGGTTTTCCCCATTTCTAGGTAAGCAAACCAAATTAATGCTA
>NZ_DS989855.1:229962-248733 GCF_000155555.1 Coleofasciculus chthonoplastes PCC 7420 | reverse complement strand
CGCTTTTCCCTATCCCGGGACATGGGTATCGATTTAGGTACAGCTAATACTTTAGTATATGTATCTGGCAAAGGCATCGTACTCCAGGAGCCTTCTGTCGTCGCCATGGACCAAGATGAAAAAGTGCCACTAGCGGTGGGAGAGGACGCCAAAAAAATGCTGGGCAGAACTCCAGGTAACGTGGTCGCCTTGCGTCCTTTACGCGATGGTGTGATTGCTGACTTCGATACCGCCGAACTCATGCTCAAGCATTTTATCCGGCGAGTTCACGAAGGGCGTACTTTAGTTCAGCCTCGGATTGTCATTGGGATTCCCAGTGGTGTAACTGGTGTGGAACGGCGGGCAGTTATGGAAGCTGCCTCTCAAGCCGGTGCCAGAGATGTGTACTTGATCGATGAACCTGTTGCTGCTGCCATCGGTGCGGGGCTGCCTGTAGCAGAGCCAACCGGTAATATGATTATTGATATCGGTGGTGGGACGACAGAAGTCGCGGTACTCAGTTTACAAGGTACCGTTTTGAGCGAATCGGTACGGGTTGCTGGTGATGAACTGAGTGAATCGATCACCCAGTACATGAAAAAAGTGCATAACCTGGTGATTGGGGAGCGAACGGCTGAAGAAATTAAAATTCAGATTGGTTCAGCCTACCCGACTCATGAGGACGATGATTTCTCCATGGAAGTACGCGGCTTACACTTGCTGTCTGGTTTACCGCGAACTGTGAGTATCAAGGGACCCGAAATTCGCGAAAGTATGTCCGAACCGCTTTCAGTCATCGTTGATGCGGTCAAACGGACTTTAGAGCGGACACCACCTGAACTCGCTGCCGATATTATTGATCGAGGCATCATGTTAGCGGGTGGTGGTGCCTTACTAAAAGGACTAGATACGTTGATTAGTCACGAAACAGGTATTGTGACTCATGTGGCGGCTGATCCCCTAAGTTGTGTGGTTTTAGGCACAGGTCGTGTTCTAGAGAACTTCAAACAACTAGAACGGGTATTTAGTGGGCGATCTCGCCATATCTAAGGTGATAATCTCTTAGAGAGCAGTCTTGAGAGGGTTGGTTTACAAGCTGCATGAGAAGTCAACTGCACTATTGCAACTCTGGCGCATCAGCCGGAAGCTGAACGAATACTGGACAGGTTATGTATATATTGCGTCGTTGGTGGGACAAACATGGAGTCGCTGTTGTGCTGGGGGGACTAACTCTAAGCCTTGCTTGGTTCGTTCGCCAAACTCAGGGTGCAGCTCTCTTTGAGGCTTATCAGTTATTGACCCGCCCCTTACAATCAGAACCGACACAAGAAGAGCGTCTGACAAATGCCAAAGTGCTGGAACTCCAACAGCGTCAGATTGAACTTGAGAGCCAAAACCAAAAACTCAAAGAACTGCTGAATTATTCTAAAACCAAAGACCAGCAAGGAATTCTTGCCCCAATCATCGGGCGTAGTGCGGGTCACTGGTGGCAACATGTAACTTTGGGTCGAGGGAGTCGAGATGGGATAAAGGTGCATTCAATTGTTATGGCACCTGGCGGTTTAGTGGGTCAGATTGTTAATGTGACGCCGAATACAAGTCGCGTACTACTAATCAGTGACGCCACTAGCCGAGTCGGGGCGGTGATTAGCCGTAGCCGTAGCATGGGGTTTATTCGAGGACAAGGTTCAAATCGGGCGGTGTTGCAGTTTTTTGACAAAGTACCCGATGTCCGTCGGGGAGATGCGGTTTCCACTTCACCCGTGAGCAAACTGTTTCCTGCTGGGTTACCGTTAGGACGGGTGGAGTCAGTCAACTTGGATAAAAGTCCAGCCCCCGAAGCTGTCATTGAGTTAACAGCGCCTTTAGATGCCTTGGAGTGGGTGATTGTTTATCCCCAATCAAGGACGGTTGATCCCGAATAGAGTAACCAGGGTGCGAAAACGGATACCATAAATTCCCCATCTCTCAGGGGTATAATCGATTTTTGGGAATTTTGGGAATTTTTGAGTAAGTTTTTGTACTTGGAAATTTAGCCGGATTACCAATCAACAAAAACCTAGATGTGATACTTGGGCGGTGAAATGGAGGTCAAAAAAAGGCAAAGCTCATTGAGGATAGCACAGAAGAAACCCTTGAACAACATTTTTAACCTTTCCCAGTTTTCCCCCCAAGTTCGTCAACTACTCAACTGGACGGTAACGGCGGGTTCTGTCCTTGTATGTGTGATGGCTTTACCCACTCGGTTACCGGGCATGGAATTGCTAGGAATTGCCCCGAATTGGTTGTTAATTTGGGTGGTTGCCTGGAGTATCAAACGCACCGCTTTTCAGGGGGCGATGGCAGGGTTAACATTGGGTTTGATTCAAGATGGGATAACTGCCCCTGAACCCACTCATGTCCTGAGTCTAGTGTTAGTGGGAATTTTAACAGCTCGAATGCAGAAGCAGCGATATATTCAGGAAGATTTTATTTCCGTGGCGCTAATTGTATTTGGGATGGCGGTTGTCGCGGAGACGGTGACAGCAATTCAGTACAGTTTTATGGGCGATCGCACGTTAGCAGAAATTTGGATAGATCACCAGCGTATTGCCCTATCCTCAGCGATTCTCAGTAGTTTGTGGGCACCTGTGGTGTATTATCCCCTGAGTCGTTGGTGGGAACAGATACACTTACTCGAACAGTCCTAAATCGGGTGAACGACTTCCGTTTAGCCGTAGGTAGGCTGCGTTCGTTCTGGATTAGCCAGCATATAGGCAATCATCATCTGTTTTCACTTCATCTTTCCCAAAAGATAATCAGCCGCTGCCAGCAGATCATAGCAAGTGTGAGTGGGTTGGAATTGCTGGAGATAACGATAGGAACGAATCCCACATGTAAGCGCTACAGTCGGAATAGATACCGCTTGGGCGGCGAGGAGATCCGCCTCTGTGTCACCAATCATCCACGCCGACTGCGGCTGTAGTGAAAGACAAACCTGTTCGGTTAAGGCTTGTGCTAAAAGTTGTTGCTTGAGTTCAACATTATTCCGATAGGCGGCTTGATCGTCGTAAGTTCCATAAATACCGCTAAACAGACGAGTCAACCCGTAATTTCTCAAAATTTGTGTCGCTTGTTCCTGACAGCGTAACGTCACCAATACCAGCCGGATACCTTGAGAATGGAGTCTGGCTAATGCCCACCGCACTCCCGGTTGCAGCTTATCCAGATGTAACAGTAAGGGTTGATTGACAATTTCTAAGACTCGTGATAGGAAAAACTCAAATTGTTCCCCTTGTACACCAGAACATAGGGCAATGTCTTCATCCGCCACCCGATCCTGTTTCATCTCCCAAAACTGCTGGGCTTCAAGCTGTTGAATCGGTAACGTGATTCCTTGGGCTTGATAAGCCGATCGCGTATCAGCCAGTGCTAGCTTGTAGGTGGTGTAATAGCGCTTAGAGACATCGACAATTGGTCCATCGAAGTCGCAGAAAACCGTCAGTGGCGCTACAGAGGGATTATTTCTGTGGGAGCGATCGCACGGCGGTGATTGCCAGTCGTAGGCAGCCACACCACTCATAAAATATTACTCAATTCAGCTTCTTTTGAAACAGTTTTTTACATCTTAGCAGTTTCGATAGAAATTTTAATCGTTCATCGAGGAATATTCCCCAGCATCCTTATCCGCATCCTAAGATCAGGGAAAGATCTTTCGTGACATAGCTGTAGCGAGATATGAGCTACTGTATCAACCCCCAATGTCCTGAACCCAGTGATCCAGGTAACCTCAACAATCGAATTTGTCGCAATTGTGGCTTTGGGATGGTGTATGAAGCCTACCAAGGAACTCGTCCCAAAATCTTAAAAGTTCTCAAACCTAAGCACAATACCAATCCTAAGGTTATCGAATTATTTCAACAAGAAGCCGCCGTATTAAGTCAGCTTAATCATCCCGGTATTCCTCAAGTTGAATCCGATGGATATTTTCAGGTTATTCCTCAAGGTGGAGAACCGCTGCACTGTATCATCATGGAAAAAATTGAGGGACTGAATTTAAAGCAGTGGATGCGACAACAGGGAAATCATCCCATTTCCGAATCACAGGCACTCAATTGGCTGAAACAACTGGTTGAAATTTTACATTTGGTTCATCGAAAAAACTATTTCCATCGAGATATTAAACCCGAAAATATCATGCTGCGCCCCACGGGTCAATTGGTGTTGATAGATTTTGGTACAGCGAGAGAATTAACCTATACCTATTTAGCAGAAGTGGGTGGTGCTGGGAATGTTACTAAAATTAGTTCAGCGGGGTACACGCCACCGGAACAAGAAAAAGGTCATGCGGTTCCCCAGTCCGATTTTTATGCCTTGGGTCGAACATTTGTCTATTTGTTAACTGCAAAATCGGTAACTGATCCGAGTATGTATGACCCATTAACTGATCGCTGTAATTGGCGCGAACAGGTTTCAAGTATCTCAAAACCATTAGCTGACCTAATTGATAAGCTAATGTCACCGACAGCAGCAACTCGGCATAAGACAACTCAGGACATTATCGATGAATTAGCCACTATTTCATTATCGTCTATTTCCACTCCCCTATCTTCGTCTCCGCAATTACCCAGTAAGACAAAAATGCAAATAGCAACGGTGCCGCAAGCGGAATATGGGATAATTTCTAAGCTTTCTCAGTGTAAACATTTAATCGCTCAAAACAAATTGTTTTGGTTAGGAACTTTAGCGTTATTCGTTGGTGTTGGAGTTTATCAATTGAGGAAAATAGAACCTCAGATTCCGGCAGAAATTGCTACCTATCAATCTATCGAACTGGCTCAAACCATTAATGCAAATGCTAGTTATATTAATTACCTGATGATTAGTCCAGATGGAGAGATAGTAGTGAGTGGCAATGCAGATAAAACCATCCGATTTTGGCATCTAGCTTCAGGTCAAGAAATTCGCCAACTGACAGGATATACCAAGCCTGTTAATTACTTTGCGATTAATTCGGACTGGGATAAACTGGTTACGGGAAGTGGCGATAAGAACATTCAGGTTTGGAATCTGGTTACTCAGGAAAAAAATCAAACCTTATCTGGGCATTCCAGTTTTGTCAATTATTTGGTAATTAGTCCGGATGGCAAGATGTTAATCAGTGGGAGTGCGGATAAGACGATTAAACTTTGGAATTTAGCCACAGGACAATTAATTCGCACGCTAACCGGACATTCAAGTTCAGTGAATTACCTGGAAATTAGCCCAGATGGGAAAATGTTAGTCAGTGGGAGTGCGGATAAGACGATTAAACTTTGGGATTTAGCCACAGGACAATTAATTCGCACAATGACAGGACATTCAAGTTCAGTCAACGCTTTGGAAATTAGTCCAGATGGGAAAACGTTAGTCAGTGGGAGTGCGGATAAAACGATTAAACTTTGGAATTTAGCCACAGGACGAGAAATTCGCACAATGACAGGACATTCAAGTTTTGTGAATGCTTTAGAAATTAGTCCAGATGGTCAAGTTTTAGCCAGTGGGAGTGCAGATAAGACGATTAAACTCTGGCATCTTGCCACAGGACAATTAATTCGCACACTAAAGGGTCATTTAAGTTCTGTTAATTCTATCGCGATTAGCCCAGATGGAGAAACCTTAGTCAGTGGGAGTGCGGATAAAACCATTAAACTCTGGCGCGTACCGAAAGTGGAATAGTGTTCCAGATACTATAAATCTAATTTTGAATATCCATCGAATATAAGTAGCCAAACGACAACAACTATCCAATGAATTACAATGGGGGACCAGATTGAGCGAGAGTGCCAGTAGGAAATCGTCAAGGTGATTCCTAAAATTAGCGTTGACAACAGAAAACCGGGATTCGTGAAAACTCCGAATGCTTTTTGGTAAACTAAAAAGGCAAAGATAGGATGAGCTACCACATAAACAACTATGCTGATAAAAGCCATAATTAATTGGCTTTTTATTGGACTATTACTGGTTTTGCTGGGAAGTGGTAGTACGCGAAATAGCAGCTCTTCGGCAAAACAGGGGAAAAAGAAACGACTCACTAAAACCTTGACAATGCCTAGAAAAGATAAATGCAAAATTCTAACGTCTAAAAGCCCAGATTCAAATCCTATGGGCAAACAAGTTAAAGCAATGAACAATAACAGCAAAACTGTAATGAGCCAACTCTCCAGAGTCGGTACAGTCAGTAGAGCCGAGATGACTTTGTGGTAAATTCTTTCCAGCCAATTCATCTATATTGTAAATTTTGGGATAAGATTGATATCTAAGTAGTCGGACACTCGTTACAGTTTTCTCCTTTGATTGCTGATCCTCTTTTTTTAGCAAACTTGTAGCGATTAGGTTTTTGGTGGTGATTACACCATCAGAGCTTATGGTCACTTTAGGCTATCGCGGTGATTATTTCAAGCCCGTAACCCTATTGGGACTTAGAAGTCAACAGCGATCATACTACTTGGGAAAAAATAGCGCTCCAAAGAGTGCATCGAATCACAAGTCTTTGCAGGAGTAGCTTTGAAGATGTACTCCTTGAAAGGGAGTCACAAAATAACTATAATCTCCTCTAGGCAAGTATTCTGTTATTTTGGATTGGGGTAGCTTTAAATTAATTAAAATTCTTGTATTTTCAGAATCTCCAAGCAATGACGCACCATATCTTAGTTGTGGAAGATGAGGCAAAACTCGCCAAGTTTATCGAACTGGAACTGCAATATGAAGGATATCAAGTCAGCGTAGCGCCGGATGGGTTCGCGGGTTTAGCAACAGCGCGGGAATCGCAGCCGGATTTGCTGATTCTCGACTGGATGTTACCGGGAGTATCGGGGTTAGAGATTTGTCGCCGTCTGCGGAGTACAGGGGATAAGGTGCCAATTATATTATTAACGGCTAAGGATGAAGTGAGCGATCGCGTGGCGGGGTTGGATGCGGGTGCAGATGACTATGTGGTGAAACCCTTTAGTTTGGAGGAGTTGTTAGCTAGAGTCAGGGCGCATCTGCGACGGAATCAGGAGGAAGACCCGGATACCTTACAATTTGCTGACTTAAGCTTAAACCATTCCACCCGTGAAGTCTATCGGGGCGATCGCCTAATTGAACTCACGGCTAAGGAATTTGATTTACTCGATTATCTAATCTCCCATCCTCGCCAGGTTCTCACCCGTGACCAAATCCTGGAACGAGTCTGGGGGTATGATTTTATGGGGGATTCTAATATTATTGAGGTTTATGTGCGCTATTTGCGCCTGAAACTAGAAGCCAATGGCGAGAAGCGATTGGTGCAAACGGTGCGGGGGGTTGGTTATGTGTTGCGCGAATCATCAAATTAACCCAGCAAACCCGTAGGGGCTTGGTCTCCAAGCCCTTAGTGCAAACGGTGCGGGGGGTTGGTTATGTGTTGCGCGAATAATCTCAAAAGCCAAACCGCAGATGAATCCTCGGATTCAGTTTTTCGTCAACGGGTTTCCCTTCTTTCAGGTGTTGTTCCACAATCCGGCGGACATCACTGGGTTGAACCCGATAATACCAAGTTTCTTCCGGTACAACTCGCACCGTCGGACCACAACTACATTGTCCTTGGCAATCGGTGCCTTTTATCTTAAAGTCTGTATCCTTAGCCACTTCCTCAAACGCCGCCAAGACATCGGCTGAACCTTCGGCTTGACAGGAACGATGTTGACAAACTAGAACTTGCTTGGGTGTGTGATTCGAGGAGTCGGTTGCCACGGATGATTAAATTGAGTTTTATCTGTTCTTTTTTATTTTATAGCAGTCGCCAGGATCATTAGGACATCAGATGAATGCCGCTTATTGCGTCAATGCACGTTTAGTCTAGCCGGGAAATAAATTTCCGGCTGAAAGCTCAAGTAAGCTAAAGCTTACTGGGATAGGTAGCTGTAATCAAACTGTATCCAGATTTTTTTTAGAAGCAGTAAGCTACCTTGTCCTGTAAAATTCCCTCATCAAAA
Source organism: Coleofasciculus chthonoplastes PCC 7420 (assembly GCF_000155555.1). Lineage (GTDB taxonomy): Bacteria > Cyanobacteriota > Cyanobacteriia > Cyanobacteriales > Coleofasciculaceae > Coleofasciculus > Coleofasciculus chthonoplastes_A. The sequence continues at coordinate 240,778 of NZ_DS989855.1, read as the reverse complement.
ACCAACAAATGACGTTAATTTTTTCCTTTACCATTACCATCTCGCGGCGGATTAGCTGTTGGTTGTTGATCTAGCCACTTTGCCAAACTCTGGGATAGTTGCGCTAATGATTCGACTAATTGCGGAGAAATATCGACTGGTAAATTCCCCGAACGAACATGAAGATCCCGTTGGGGGAAGGGAATTTCCACATCTCGATGGCGGAGAATTACTTCAATCCGAAAATAAAGGTCACTCTTAATTTGGAACTGCTTGCGAGGTTCACTAATCCAAACCAACAAATCAAAATCGAGAGAACTATCACCAAATCCCTTAAAAAAAACTCTGGGTATCGGTTGAGGTAGAACATCACTATGTTCTTTTGCCGCATCAATCAAAGCACATCTAACCGTCTTTAGGTTTGAGCCATACGCCACACCAACAGGTATCTTTAATCGGGATACTGCACTGTGATGCGACCAGTTAATCACCTCCGATTCCAAAAATCTGGAATTAGGAATAATAATTGAAATGTCATCTAAGGTTTTAATTTCTGTACTGCGAACACTAATATATTCCACCGTTCCCATCAATCCGCCCACATCGACGAAATCGCCAACTTGAATAGGACGTTCAAAGATTAAAACCAAGCCGCTAATAAACTCTTTCGCAATTCCCTGCAATCCTAAGCCAATACCCACCCCCAACACACCCGCAAATACGGTGAGGGAACTAATATCTAAACCCCATAACTGTAATAAGACAAGGCTGCTGATAAAAATAAAGGCATAATTGAAAATAATCGCAATGGTTTCCTGTGCTGCACGACTCAAACCCGTGAACCGTAAAATCCGCGATCGCAAGCCTTGTTTAATCACTTTTGCCAGAATAATCAGCCCGACAAATAAGCTGATCAGGATTAATAACTTCAACACCGAATAGGAGTTATCTCCTAAGGGAATAATGTCTGAGGTTAAACTAGCAATTAAAGTATCAGTAAGGATGTGACTTAATTCTCTGGTTTGGCGAAACTGGGTAGTGATATAAATCAGTGCATACACCCAGATAGCACATCGGATGAGTGTCAGGAGAACTTGTCCGGCGAACTTGGGGCTGTTCGCCTGTTTCGTTCCCTCTAGGGGGGCTGACTCCGCCGCCTCTTTATCCAACTGAGGTTTCAGCCAATCAGACCAAAGCTTACCGAGTAGCCAACTCAATGCGATCGCCAGTAATATGCAACCCATTGAGAGCAGGGTAGCTTGAATCAAATAGATTGGTGTGCGCTCATATTGTGCCTTTTGAATAACCGTTTGCAGTTTTTTTCGCCAAAATTCTGCCTGTTCTTTAGGACTTCTTCCTTCTGGTGTATCATCTGATGTTACGGAAACCAAATGCTGCCCATCAATCTCAATTACGGGTATTTTATCTTTAGAAGTGAGTTCAACACTTATAGGACTTTCCGCCGTTTCCACCAGTTCTTGGAGAACTTGATTCACATACTCAGCTCGTTCTTGGGCGCTGTATTGTTCAGATGGAGTCACTTCAAAAACCTTGCGCCCATCCAGCATAATCGGTGCTGTAGAATTAGTTTGAATGGAATTAGTTTGATTGAAATTATTTTGAGCTAAACTGGGCAAAACGGCAAGTAAACAACCAACCATAAATGCCACAACTAGCGTCCGGACAATCCGCACCCGGACAAAAGAAACGAACTTCATATTAATATTAACCTTTCATCGATAGAGTGCTTTGAGTTTCTTCCCTAGATGGTGGTGATAGTGCTGCGGCTTGCTGTTCCGCCTGTCGTTTGGGTTGCAGGTAGAGATTCTCTAACAAAACAGACGCCCCGGCTATCCAAGGGGGAACAATTAACGCCCCAATAATTCCCAACACCTGTGCGCCACCAACCACCGCCAACAATTGATACAAGGGATGAACTCTCACCGAAGAACCAACTAAAAGGGGATCAAGCACATAAGTTTCCACATTTTGAATAATCACAAACAGGAGAAATACCCATAAAAACGTCCACCCTCCTTGGGCAATTGCCACAATCAACGCCGGAATCGCCCCCAAAACGGGACCAAAAAAAGGAATCAGATTGGTTCCCCCGGCAATCACACCTAAACCTAAAGCAAATTCAGTAATCCCCAAAACTTTTAAACCAATGGTAATGGCAACTCCTAAAATCCCGGAAACTAACACTCGTCCCTGGATATAATTACCCATGCGCCGACTCACTGGTTTAACCTGCGCCGCCAAGCGATCATCCCAGGGTTTGGGGAATAAACTCACAATCCCTTTAATTAAGCGTTTCGCACCGGATAGCATATAGCCCGATAGAAATAACGCCAGAATCACACTGAGAATACCACCCAGAAACCCCCGCGTTACCCCATACGATCGGACAACGAGTTGTTGACTGGAACGAATTGCCCAATTGGTGAGGGTTTGGGTATCAAAAATTTGACTAATGATGGGTTCGCTAATACCCAGGCGCACTGCCAAACGGTCGATTAAGGATTCTAACACTTCTAGATAGTCAGGGAGTCGGCGAAACAGGCGCTGGATTTGCTGTGCCACGGTTGGTCCAATTAACACCCCGACTCCAACTAAAATGGTCAGTAAGCCTAAATAGACCAAGAGAACAGCTAACCAGCGAGGAATTCCCAACTGTTGGGCGCTATTGATGATCGGGGCTAAGGTGGCGGCAAGAACTACCGAAATCATCAGGATCACCAACAGACTACTGAGTTGCCACAGCAGCAGTAGCAGCAAAACGGTAGCAGTAATGAGTAGGATATTTTGAATGGAAATCGCAATCCGCCGTTCAGACATGGCAACGGTTCAGCTTAAAAGACTGTTGACAAACACTAAATATAAGTAGGTGGGGACAATTAAAGTTAACGGTGGAGAACTCGCTTCGCGAGAAGCAAGCTACGTCATTTGTAAGGGTTTCAGGGTTATTTATATAACTTAACATGGTTGAGTTTATTTCCACCAACCTACTTAATAATGTTCAAGCTGATTCACCGTGCCTACATCCTCCAATAATAAAACCTGGGCTGTTCATTTCCCCAACTTTTGACGCAAACGACTCACCAAAATATCCACTTCCGGTAACTTCAACCGAGCAACCAAAACCGCAAAAATCCCCAACGCCACCGACATCGCCAAACTCAGTTGTAAGACTTGTAGCAGTAAATTCTCACTCCCCAAAACCTGTTGCCAGCCCCAACTCACTCCCCAACTGCCCAATCCCGCCACAACACTACTCCCCGCCAACCCCACCAGCGCTATCCCCCATTCCCCTAACGGTAAGCCATGTAGCCGCCGATTTAACACCCACAACAGCCAACTCATCGAAATAATATTGACGCCAATCGTGGCAAAAACTAAACCTGGTGTGGCAAAGGCATTCACCAACAAATAATCCAGCAGGGCATTAATAAAGATATTGGCAATACTAATCCGAAACGGCGTCTCCCCATCCCCCAAGGCATAAAATACCCGAACCAAAACATCCCGTGCTAAATAAAAGAACATGCCGAATCCATACGCCATCAGTACCGGGGCGACAATCTGGGAAGCCTCTGCACCAAAGGCATAGCGTTCATAAATCACTCGAACAATCGGCACCGATAGAGAGATAAAAATCGCCGTCAGCGGTAACATCGTCAAAGCCGTCAACAGTAATCCCTGACGAATTCGCACTTTCAACTCCACCCAATTCTCCGGCGCCGCTAACCGGGAAAATACAGGCAGCATCGGCACCAAGATCATATTAGAAATAATTCCCAGAGGCGTCAGCACAATAAAATTGGAATAGCGCATCGCCGCCGCCGCATTGGGGATAAACGAGGCGAAAAACAGATCGGTATACACATTAATATGTAACATCCCAGAGGATAGCGTCGCTGGTGCCATCACCCGCATCACCTCCTTCACCCCTGGAAGCTGCCAATTAAAGCGCAACCGTAACCGCCCCATCCCCGATCGCGACTGGGCAATCAGTTGCATCACCCATTGCCAAATTGCCCCGGCTAGAGTTCCCACAGCTAACACAATACTGCCCAAGCGGATATACTCAGGCTGATTAACTTGCCCTCCCGAATAAAGTGCCAATATCCCTAAGCCACCAATCACCGCCAAACTGGAAAATAAAGGGCTAACACTGGGTAACCAATATTGATCTGAAGCATTCAGCGTACCGAAACCAATCCCAATCAACCCCGCCAGAACCGCCAACGGTGCCATAATTTGCAACTGTTGAACCGCCAGCGATCGCGCGGGTTCCTCCAATCCTGGGGCGAGGATATCGATAAAGGTGGGCGCAAATAGAATTAAGATAATCGTCACCAGCAACAATATCCCACTCACCAGAGTCGTCACCGTTTCCACCAGAGGGGCGGCTTCCGATTTATCCCGTTTTGCCAACACACTCACCAAGGCGCTATGAAACGGACCATTTATCCCACCCAGTAAAATCAGCAGAAAGCCTGGAATCACGTAGGCGTAGGCATAAGCATTCACCACCGGACCCACACCAAACGCCGCCGCGATCGCTTGTTCACGGACTAAGCCAAAAATTTTACTAATCAGGGTGGCAATTGCCACAATTGAGGCAATTCCAGCAAGGGAACGAGACGGTTTAGGCTTGTCAGACACGAAAGGTTACTATTTTTGGTGACTTATCCTATTTAATCCTGAATCGGGTCACACGCTTCAGGTAAATCTCACTAATTATCCACCAACACTTGCACCTCTGGAGTTACAGTAATCTAATCTGCCTGCACAGACGCTTCTGTGCCTTAACTACAATCTTGCACCAATTAAGGGTCAGCCAATTGTATGTAAGGTGTTAAATAAGGTAATCGTTTTCTTGAATAACACTGACAGCAGCAATGACACAAGTTATCCCTGCCCATGAACTAACACTGGCACAGGTTGAAAACCAATTCAATCTTCGGCACGTTCTAGACGATTCTACCTTCTTCCCTGAAGCCCAGGACAATTTATCAGAACTCAACGATTTAGAAAAGCAAACCTTAGATCGGGTCAAAACAGAGTTTCTCTATCTCAACAAATATCCAATGTTAGAATATTTGGTAAAAATGGTGGTACTTTCGCCCCTACTATCACTCGCAGGATTTTACCGTCCTCCGCTACATCCAGTCTTGGAAAAACGGGTAGATGTAGCGATAGAGACTAGAGAAAGAACGGTTTGGGGGCGAATTGATATCTTGTTGTTACAGCAACAACTATGGGTTGCGGTTGTTGAGTCAAAACAAGCCGGATTTGCTCTAAAAGATGCAACAGCGCAAACCCTATTTTACATGATGGCAAATCCAAATACTGAGCAACCCACTTTTGGATTAGTCACGAATGGTAGTCATTTTATGTTCATTAAAGTATTGTTCGGTGAGATACCCCAATATACCTTTTCCACAGAGTTCTCTCTATATCGACCAGAGAATGAGTTATATCCTGTCCTTCAGATTTTACAGAGGTTAGCGGCGTTGGCGACAAGGTAGCGATCGCGGATTTTTGTATTTGTTATGACTAACATTTTGCACCTGCTTAGGCTAAAACCCTGACTACAAACCCGATAAAAAACACCTGATCAACCATGTAGGGGCGACCCGCTTGCACCAATGAACAACTGTAGTCCACTCAATTTCCTCGGGTCGCCCTTTGCCATCCTTTGATGTCGCGACTTCGTGTTACTATTCTGATGTTCCATCGGCTAATGGAATTTTAACTTGGGTGATGAACCAGTTAAATGATAAAACGAGGGGCGATCGCGAAATCCATCCCCCCGAATCCCCTCACCCCACCCAACATCCAGAGATAGACTAACTCATAACTCACGCGATCGCACGTTCCCTTACTTACCTTGAGGTTGACGAAACCGATAGATATCCTGGATTACCTTTACCCAACCGGATACCAAAGACTCTAGGATGCGATCGCCTTTTTCCTTCGTTGCTGGTGTGGGATCACCCAAAGTCCCACTCTGACTCAATTCTTGCGTCAACCAAGCAAAAGGTAACTTCCCCTCCATACTCAATAAACTATCTTCCGGTAATCCTTGAGGATATTCAGCCACCGCCCGTTCCATTTTCACCTGTTCCGGTAATAGGGATAACATCAAACTCGTTTCCGCATCTCCCGCATGAATTCCCAATTCCAACTCCTTAGCTGAAATTAACTCTTTCGCCACATTGGGAACCCGCCAGGTAAACAGAGGAAATACTAGAAAATCGCCATACTTTTGATGAATATCTCGCGCCGCAATTTCCATGATCTGAGGTTGTCCACCGTGGGAATTCATCAGCACTAATTTACGGAATCCCGCCCGATAAATACTATCCGCAACCTCCATTAACACCGCCAGCAACGTTTGGGCGCTGAGGGTAATCGTTCCGGGAAAATGCCAATGTTCGTTCGATTTCCCGTAAAATAAATTCGGCAATGCATAAGCGGGGATAGTCGGTTCCAGTTGGGCGAGGGCTTTCCCCAGAACCCCCACACCAATCGCCGAATCTACAACTAAGGGCAAATGATGACCATGTTGTTCAATCGCGCCAACGGGTTGAATAATCACCACATTTTCCTTATCGGGTATAGTCTGGATATCTGTCCAGGTAAGATAAGGAAAGAAGCGTTCTGGAGGGATAAAACTGTGCATTTTTGTGTTTTAGTTCTAAACTTAGTCCAATTAAACTATAAGACAAATGGCAGAAGGAAAGAAGATTGTAATAAAGAATGATCCCCGTTTAAACGAAAATAATATAATCCCAATCCATAGATAATGTAGGGGCGGGTTTAGGAACAATTGTAGGGGCGGGTTTAGGGACTAAATTCACCTATTCACCGATAACGGAATAACAAAACCCGCCCTTATATAGGTAGAATTAGCCAATCTTATAATTGACTGAATTGTAGTAGATGATGCGATTATTGAACTGGCGTTTTTAGGGTTTGATTTGGCACTCAGGTTGAATATTGTAGCCGGGAATTTGACAGATTAACCTTTGCCGCATACCTTCTCTACCAAAGGTTAGTGTTAAACTGACAATAATCAGTCCAACACCAATAAAACCACGCAATTGAGTTTTGATGTAGTAAGTCATAAATTTTCTTTTCCACCTGACGTATAACTATTTTAGCAAAATCGGTCATGTATGATTATTGATAAGAACTCTATTCTCGCTCCTCCCATCCTCGCATCTTACCTGGATTCATCAACCCATAAGGATCAACCTGTTCCTTAAACTGTACCTGTTCCACATCAATCGTCTTACGTCCCCCATCTTCCAGAATATAAGTATGGGGATTGGCAATAAACGCCCCCTGTTCTTCGTGATAGCGAATAATCTCATTTAACCGTTCCTCTGTGGTATAGCGAACCAGTTGTAATCCGGCTGGAATTGCTTGACCATTTACCCGCAGAAACTCTAAATGCATCATCACTTCATCGCCAAAATGATCATACAATTTCTCTACCCGTTCCAACGTAAAAAAGAAGGTTTGTAAATACGTCAGTGTTCCGTCAATACTCCGGGCGTGTAATGTCGTATGATTCCAGGTAAACTCAGCTAAACTTGTGCCTTTACTCCCATCTTGAGCAGATTTTTGATAGGTAATTTCCCCGCCATACTCCCGCACTAATTCCTGAAACGGTTCTAAACAAGACTCCGCTATCGTTAATAAAGCACCGTGTTTCCCATCGGGTAGATATTGCTTCAATCCACTAAAATAGGTTGGGATGGGATGAGCATGAATACTAATCAACTTTTTCACCAACCCATCCGCATCACCTAAAGCCTGACCAAACTGGGCAGCCGTGATAAAGTTATCGAAAATAACAATAACCTCTACCCAGGCATAAGCGGGGGCGAGGGGAACTTCTAACTCCGTAATAATCCCATTCGTGCCATAGGCGTGATTCACCTTCTGCACATCATCTCCCCGTAACTCAATCACACGGGGTTCGTCCTCCAGTGTAACCACACGCACCGCCAAAAGATTGCCGCGATCGCGCAATTGCCCGTAATTAATTGAACCAATTCCCCCACTTCCGCCCCCAATAAAGCCACCAATCGTGGCGCTGCGGTACGTTGAAGGCACCATCCGCCATTCCCAGCCGATTTTCCGCGCCTGTTTATCAAACGCCGCTAACTTCACCCCCGGTTCCACACAAGTCTTACCCCGTTTAATCCAACGAATCCCATTCATCCGGGTGGTATCCAAAATTACTCCACCGTGCAGCGGAATACATTGCCCATAATTTCCGGTTCCCGCGCCTCGAATCGTCAGGGGAACTTTGTGCTTGACACAGATTCGCGCCACCTGTAAAACTTCTGCTTCAGTCTGAGGGCGTACCACCAGATTCCCTCGCTTATCCTCTAACAGGGGTTGCAGAACCGGACTGAAATGGTAATAGTCTAAAGATAACTTAGCCACCTGAGTCGGTTCAGTAATCGTTTCTATCCCCGCGAATTCCGAGGCTAAGGCATTCCAGTCAAAGGATTGGGCAGGAGTTGAGGTCATTGCTGGTTAAGGATAGGAACAATAACAACGATTGATGAACTGCCGCGTTTGGCTTCACGTTAACTTTCTATCTTACTGCATATCCAAACTGGTAATAGTTCTAACTCTGTGGGGAAGTGAGGAGGGCGGGTTTTGTTGAGAGGTTATCGGTGAGGAGGGCGGGTTTTGTTGAGAGGTTATCGGTGAGGAGGGCGGGTTTTGTTGAGAGGTTATCGGTGAATAGCTGAATTTAGTCCCTAAACCCGCCCCTACAAATGTCCCTAAACCCGCCCCTACAAATGTCCCTAAACCCGCCCCTACAAATGCGTAACTTTTGTTACATTATGTCCTTCTGCCTTCTTACACTAGTGCAAGAAGGCAGAAATAACTGAACAGCTAATATCTCCCCCAGCTTCCCCAGCTTCCCCAGCTTCCCCAGCTCCTCCACACCTACAAAGCTACTCACATATTTCCACCGCGCTGCACTAGGACTTCCGATAAGCGCGAATCATTGCTTGAGTCCCCTGTTCCCCTCCTTTACCACTATCAAACTCTTGAACCATCTTAAACAAACGGTCAGCAAGTTCCACTCCTGGCAATTCCTGAGGCGATGAATTTAATGTCTCCTGCACCAATCTTAAATCCTTCAGGATATGCTTAATCATAAAACCCGGTTGGAAATCCGACGCCGCAATTTTCGGTCCTAAATTCGACAGCGCCCAAGAACCAGCCGCCCCCGTACTGCAAACCTCTACAATTAAGTTCGGGTCAATATCCTGCTGCTGTGCCAACTGCATCGCTTCACACAACGCCACCGCATGAACCGCCCCCAAAACCTGGTTACACAGTTTAACCGCTTGACCACTCCCCATCGGTCCACACAGGCGAATGGTTTTACCCAAAACCTCCAACAACGGTTTGCTTTCCTCAAAATCTTTAGCCTCTCCGCCCACCATAATCGTCAGCGTGCCATTTTTTGCCCCAATATCACCCCCTGAAATGGGCGCATCCAAAAAGCGCAAGTTATGCTGTTGCAGTTGAGTCCCTATTTCACGAGCCGCCTCTGGACCAATCGTACTGGTATCAATCACCAGCGTCCCTGGACGCGCTGATTCGGCAACCCCTCCGGTTCCCAGCAGAACCTCTTTGACATCAGGAACATCACTGACACAGGAAAAGATAACATCTGCCGATGCGACAGCCTCCCGAATCGAAGACACCACCGTTACCCCCGCCTCAGCCGCCACCTCCACACCCGGACGGTTAGGGGTTCGATTCCACGCCTTAACCGCGTAACCCTCTCGTGCCAAATTTGCCGCCATAGGTCCTCCCATGACGCCAAGTCCGATAAAGGCAATCTGTTGATTCATATCTGTTGACTCCATTGTCTGTGCTTCTGATAAGTTGCTCTTGGTGTCATGCCTTTGTCATACTAGAATCTCTTGGAAGAAAATCGGGGAGTCTCAGTCTCACGCCAATCATCGAGTTGGTTTGCCTCAAAAGCGACAGTAAATAAGCAATACGGGATAAACCGACGGAATAGAAAATAACTTATAAAAATAACCAGAATACTTTAGAAATACTATGGTAAATCCCAGCGAGATTCAAGAGTCCACTCGTCCCCAGCAGCAACTCGCGCATCAGCAGGTTGGGAAAATGGCGTTCGCCCTATCCATCGGCATTGGGCTGATTTATCTGGCATTTCTCAAACCGGGGATTTGGGGCTTTGATGGCAATGACATGCTGCATGTTTCCAAGTCATTAGTTACCGAATTTGATTTTAGCGTGCCGCCCGGTTCCGGAGCCTTAGGTCGCGATGGGCAATATTACTCAATTCGATATCCCTTATTACCGATTATTGCCACACCCTTTGTTGCGGTGGGACTGGTGTTGGGTCACTGGTTCAATATACCGACGAACTATTCATCGGCGGTTTGTGCGTTGGTTGTATCAGTAATATTAACGGCTTTAACCACATCGCTGGTGGCTTTGTTGGCATTGCGCTTGGGAAGCAGTCGCACAGGGGCGTATTTAGCCGCCTTATGTTTTGCCTTGGGTACGACAGCTTTGGTCTATTCGCGAGAGTTCTTTGCGGAACCCCTCCTCTCTTTTATAACCGCATCCAGCCTCTATCTCGCCCTGGGAAAAACCAGTCGTGAACATGCAGGTGCGAGTATTCTTTCCGGTTTAGCCTTGACTGCGAAACCTGCGGGTATTGTGATTGGACCGGTGTTGTCCGCCTATCTCCTACTCAAGCGGTATCCTTTGCGGAATGCTCTGGGTCCCCTACTGGGTACAATTA
>NZ_DS989853.1:198583-266072 GCF_000155555.1 Coleofasciculus chthonoplastes PCC 7420 | reverse complement strand
ACATGTCATTAGGACCCATACCAGCAGGAGTTCCCACAGGTAGACCCGCAACTGTTTTCTGCAGCTTCAGGAAAGGTTTGTTGCCATTTAAGTCAAAGCGGTAAGTGTTGGGATTCGCGAAATCAACGTTCAAGATGTCATATTCTTGTACAATTGTGCCATTGGTCTCGAAATCACCAAAGTCACCGCTAGAGAGGGTCACCCCGAAATTACCGAACCCTGCATCTGTATCACCTGGAACGTCGTTGAATGTAAATTTGAAATCATTCGCAAGATCTCTTGTATAAGATCCGGTAATATTAAGGATATCTCCAGATTTGAAGACTATCGCCTCAGCGGGAGCGGAGATTGCCATCATGCTCACTGCAGCCAACGGAACCGCAGCGCCTAAACCTAAAATCTTAGCTTGCATTATATGTCCTCCTAGAACAGTTGTAAGGTATGTTATCTAAAGTTCACACAGAGCTGAGTTAATACTCTTGTGAACTTAAAACTAATTTAATTCAGATTTACAGATTTTGCATCCTTCTTAGGGCAACTTCATACAATCTTCATACGCTTATGGCAAAAACTCACCTTTGGTTAAAGATTCCATAAAGTCTAGTTAAAGGGTGACTGCGATCACACTCACTTCTATAAAGTATCATAAATATACCTTTACAGTCCTACACTATATCTAATACACGTCTTCCCTAGTGCATCCTCGTCCCTAGTGCATCTTGGTGGAAGTTTGTGAGCACCTCTAGCTCATACAGGAGAACAGGGAGGATCTGAGTGGGTCATGTATATTTTTGACATCCTCACCGCCCTAAAAGGGTCGGTGATTCCTCGCCACGCCGTAGGGTTACCAAACCCCTACTGTACCCGATACACTTTCCCTGTTCTACGCTCTTTGGAGAAAATGAAGGCGCGATCGCTTTATCGTTGGTGGCTCTCAAGGTGGAGAATTGTCAAGTTGAACTTAAGAGTGATGACAGTCACACTGGCTGTAATACAATTAAGGTAGGATATTTACATTGCTCAATATATATCATCTGCGACCTGCTGCATTGGGGTTGTAGCAACAGCAACTCCATTACAAACGAAATCGTATAGTCTCTTGACATACCGTAAGGGATAGTCACGGTATCAGACTCAGCAAGTGTTGGTTAGAAGTTGACTTCTATTATCTTACTGCCCAGACTTAGGCTAAGCTTCATGAAAACTTTGTAAAAAGTTCATCAAATCCTTACAGGTAACTATAGACAGATTAAGTAACAAGACGTTAATTTGAGGAAAGGAAAATCAAAATATATCCCTGCCTCCCTTAGCAATCCCTCAGTTCCCTAAATTTTGCAGTAACAACAGGAGTACCCCATAGTATGAAAAAAGCAATTCTTGGCTCTTTGGCTACAATTCCCCTAGTCGCGGCTGGTGTGTTGACTAATGCTGGTGAAGCAAACGCCATTGCGTTGACAGGTAAGTTTCAGTTAGCTTCTGGTGCGTCTGATATGGGCCAAAGTATCGTTAAATTCAGCAAGAACTCCCTCACATTCAGTCCCCAACCCGTCACTCCAGTTTCGATTACGAGTAATGATCCCAGTTTTGAAGTATTCAATTCGGCAAACATAGGTAGTATTCTCTCTTTTACTCCCCTGTTAGCAGAGACTCCTTTTCTTGACTTGGGTAAAACTCCAATTCCTGGTGTTGTTGGTTTTTTCCCAGGTGATGTAGACACCATCGAAGATGGGGAAGATATTTTCACTCTGCAAACGGCTACCTACGATCTAAAAAATAGTGGTGCTAACGTAGCCGTAGACGTGGCAATTTCTGGATTCTTTACCAGTGCCTCTAATGATATCTCTAAAGGTCGTGGTAACATCACCTTCCAAATCAACAATACTACCGTTGATCAAGTTCAGGCAAAACTCGATGCAGGTAAAACAATAGACGAGAATCTAAAATTCTCTGGTGCTGTGTTTACGGCAACCGAGGTTCCTGAACCCGGTACAATCGGTGGCTTGCTCGCTGTGGGTTCCCTGGGTGTCGGTTCAATCTTGAAGCAACTCAAACAAAAGAAGTAATCCCCTAACTTAGTGTGTTCCCAAAAAAGGTTCCTCAGCATGTGCTTCACTGACTGAGGTTTTGCCATCTTTATCCCCATCTGAATCGTTGATTTGGGTGGGGTTATAATTATGTCCGGTTGAATACTTACACTATTGGTGGAGACAAGACACCAAGGCAGGAGGCAGTGGTTCGGCAGGACTTCGGACGTTCGGCGAGCGCTCAGTCGAGCCGCGTGAGCGCTCAGTCGAACGCTCACCAACCAGGCAGAAGGCACGATAAGTTAACTGATGGTGGGGGAAATCCCCTGCCAAAGCTTCAACTTCTGATAGAAAACGTTTTGACCGGAAATAGTGGGTTCAGGCTCCCCGTCCTTTTAGGACGGCTTTATGTTATAATATTGCTGTAAAATTTTTCACGTCAAATGTTAGTTTTTGAGTTTAAGGCTAAAGGGAAAACAGCTCAATATTTAGCGATTGATGAGGCGATCTTAACCGCTCAATTTGTCCGCAATAAGTGCATCCGTTACTGGATGGATAATGAAGGTGTTGGACAAAAGGATCTGTATCGTCACAATACATCGTTGAGAGCTGAGTTTTCTTTTGTTAAGGACTTAAACTCTCATGCTTGTCAAACGGCTGTTGAAAGGGCATATTCGTCAATTGCCCGATTTTACAGCAATTGTAGAAAGTCTATTCCGGGAAAGAAGGGTTATCCAAAGTTTAAGAAAAACTGCCGTTCAGTTGAATACAAAACTAGCGGCTGGAAGCTTTCTGAAACTCGAAAACAAATAACCTTCACGGACAAGAAAAGGATTGGAAAACTCAAGCTCAAAGGGACGTGGGACCCTTCACTTCGTTCGAGGGCATGCTTAAACTTCTATCAACTTGGGTCAATAAAACGGGTGCGGTTAGTCCGTCGCGCTGATGGCTACTATGTTCAATTCTTGGTCAATGCTGAGAATAAAGTAGAGAGTCAGCCGACAGGGAAAGCCATTGGGTTAGACGTGGGACTCAAAGAGTTCTATACCGATAGCAACGGCTATCAAGAACCCAATCCCCGATTTTACCGGGAAGGTGAAAAACGCTTAAGATTCCTTCAAAGACGAGTTTCACGCACTGAGATTGGCTCTACCAACCGCAAGAAAGCCATTAATCGATTAGGGCGATTTCACCTCAAAATAAGTAGGCAGCGTGAAGAACACGCCAAGAGAGTGGCGCGTTGCGTAATCCAATCTAACGATTTGGTCGCTTATGAAGATTTGAGGATTAGAAATCTGGTTAAAAATCATTGTTTAGCCAAATCGATCAATGATGCAGGTTGGTATCAGTTCAGAAAATGGCTGGAGTATTTTGGGGTTAAGTGTGGCAAAATAACCATCGCGGTTAATCCTGCCTATAGTTCCCAGGAATGCTCCAGCTGCGGTACGGTAGTTAAAAAATCCTTGTCTACCAGAACTCATATCTGTCGATGTGGATGTATTTTGGATCGGGATTGGAACGCCGCCATCAATATTCTGAAAATAGCCTTAAGTACGGCGGGTCACGTCGGAACTTGGATTTTGAATCCGAACGCTTCTGGAGACTTAGCCTCTACTGTTTTAGGCGCAAGCCTATTTCAGCAAGCCGGGTCTATGAAAGAAGAATCTCTTTCCTTATAGGGCGGAGAGTGTCAAATCAGGTGCACAGGGTCAATGTCTCAGCTCTTCAGAGCTACATCCCAAAATGGACGCTTCTGTATTAATCGTGGGAAATCCGCAATTCCTTAAGACGTTCCTTGACCAGATTCGCACGATCACGTCTGGCAAGGTGGAGGAGTCTGCCAATCCAGAAGATGCTCTGAGTAAGGTTCAAGCTAAACAATACGCAATTTTAATTGTGCAGGCAACCCAAAACGGGAGTTTGGAACTGTGTAAGCAGGTTAAAGAACAGCTACAGTTAAGCTGGACGTATTGCATTTTAATTAATGACCCGTCTTATTCCTTGAGTGAAGGCAAAGCGGCTGATCCGCGTCGGGAACAAATTATTTGTGCTGAAGCCCTAGAAGGCGGTGCAGATGCTTACTTACCCTTGACTTGCACCCCAACAGGAGATCCAGGAAGTACGTTAGCAGAATATCGGCTCCTGAAAGCCCATATCCTAGCCGGATGGCGCAGTGTACAGTTCTACCAAAAACTGCTGCAAACCAATGATGTTCTCTCCACCCTGGCTCTGGCTGATCCCTTAACCGAACTGAATAATCGTCGGGCAATGGAATGGGAGTTACCCCGGCAAATCCAAAATGCCCGCACCTACATCACGGATCTGAGTGTGATTATGATGGATGTGGATCATTTCAAATCAGTGAATGATACCTATGGACATCAGGTTGGCGATCGCGTTTTGCAGCTGCTCTCAACCCGACTCCAGCATAATCTGCGCCTACAGGATACGTTGTTTCGGTATGGTGGGGAAGAATTTTTAGTGGTTCTCAATCAAACCAGTGGAGAGGAAGCTAAAATTGTCGCCAAACGCCTGCGATATCAGATCAACGAGCAACCGTTTAATGTAGATGGTACGATCGCGATCGAGATTACGATTAGCGTTGGCATTGCTTCTCTCAAGGCTTCAGATGATCACAAAGGCGAAAGCCTGGTCAAACGGGCTGATCATAATCTTTTGCGTGCTAAAGCTAAAGGAACGAACCAGGTGCTTTACAGTGATGACACGCTTTATTAAAGTGTTGAGTTTTGACCCCAGCTTCCCCAGCTCCCCCTGCTCAACTGTGGTAATGATCTTGAATCAGGCGATAGCAGTCGCCTACGGATGTCCGTTCTGCCATAGCTTTGATCAGGGCTTCGTAAGCCTCCCAGTTATCCTGTAACATCGTTTGAGCTTGCAGCATCGCCCAACGCTGTTTGGTGGTAAATTCACCAACCGGACGTTCAAATAATCTCAACGCCTCTTTTAATTTTTGGCAATCGTCGATTCCGCCTTCCGCTTCACCATAAACCAGGGTTTCTGCCGCAATTCCTGCCATCCAAACCGTACAGAATCGATCCAGAGTCAATCGCATTTCGCCAATGGCAAGGGGATTCGGTGAGAGTTGCTGAGTATCAAATTGCACGCCACCTAAACCCGGTTGTCCCTGCTTCAAGGCTTCCCAGGCTGTCAGCGTATAACCCGCGATCGGAATCCCCAACAGGTAAGCCACCAGGAAATGACCCGCTTCATGGTGCAGAATGCGATCGCGATAGTCACTGCGCCTCTGGGCTAACCAATCTAATAGTACCGTTGTGCCTTTACCTTGAAAGCTGAGACTGTCTACCGTAACTAATCCTAAAATTCCAAATGTTGCCAAGGCGGGAATCGCTGGCGGAATATTAAAAATTGGAGTCAGTAGGGCGGAAAGGGTCATGCCAAAGATACCAATGGCAATTACATTGAGAGTGGTTTGCTGCATCATTTGATATAAAAGTGCGTTTTGTTGAGGGTTAATTTTGAATTTTTAACAGTTTGCTATTGACAAAGTAAACTTTTAGTGATAATGGAATATTAACATTAATTATACGTTTTAGTATTTGAATCTCTTGTTCCATCCTGTTCCCTCTGGGGATAAAAAACTATACAAAATAGCGAGCGAGACCAAAATAGCGAGCGAGACGCTCGCACTACAACAACCTTTCCCTGTTATCTATTCCCTGTTGCCTGTTCCCTGTTCCCTGGTACTAGACTCATCCTCTGGTTCTGAGGACGAAGGAGACGGTTCCAAATCAGGACGATCCAAATTTTGGGCTTTGTAGAAGGTTTCTAAACTATCTGGATCACCAACAAAGCGCCAAT
Source organism: Coleofasciculus chthonoplastes PCC 7420 (assembly GCF_000155555.1). Classification (GTDB taxonomy): domain Bacteria; phylum Cyanobacteriota; class Cyanobacteriia; order Cyanobacteriales; family Coleofasciculaceae; genus Coleofasciculus; species Coleofasciculus chthonoplastes_A. The sequence goes on along the minus strand of NZ_DS989853.1, from coordinate 260,208 downwards.
GCCATGGTTCATAACTCACACCTTGGGGATTTCCTTTGGGAAAGGATAACTCAAAGCTATAGTACGCGGCATTCTCTTCCAGCCACTTAAACGCCGCTGTATTCTCAAAATTGGTGTTCAGATTTGTGGCGGGTGTTCTGCCATCGCCAATATCGACGGCATAACCGGTGTGATGTTCGCTGTAACCGGGAGGCGCACTGACTTCAGCCCGTTGTGTCGCCACTTGTCCCCGTTGTGCTTTGATGTCAAAAAAGAGATGCTGCTGTTGTTGCTGAGTACGATAGCCGGATATTGCGACTAATACGATGCCATCGGCTTGAGCGGCTGCCCTCATCGCTTTAAATTTCTTCGCCGCCGCTTCCCGGAGTTGAATGCGACCATCTGAGGTAATGGGTTCGAGTTCGGATAGAGGAGCTTCTTCGTAGGGGAGGTGTCCCAGAAGATTATCAACGTCGTTCTCACTCTCACTCTCACTTTCCTCCGGAGTTGTTGAGGTGGAGGTATCTGTTGTCGTGGGTTGGGGGGAAGCGGTAATCGTTTGGGGAGATTGGGAGGTGGACGAGGAGAGGATTAGCCCCAAAACGATCGCGCCGCCTCCTAATACTGCCAGGATAATTAGAAATGGCTGCAACCGCGATCGCCGTCGGGTGTCGGGCGTATCCCTTACGGCTACGGGAATATCCTCCTCTGTTGATTCGGATAGGTTGACGGGTTCTCCGGGAAAATCGGGGGTCTTCAAAACTCCACTCCTGAAGGTGCTAATTCTTGAACGGGGAAAGGGGAACCTATTCCAACTGGAAGAAGGTAGCAGTGAACTCTATAGTATAAGTTTTTCCGTTCTGTAATTTGTGCCAATTTCTTTTCTGGGAGACTGACTTATCATCAAAACCGTTGTCTGTTTGATCATTCTCTAATGCCCAGCTTAGATCCAGAGCGTTTACGACCCTTGTTCCAACTTTACCTCCAGCTAGGGGGTGGTGTGCTACTCGGATGGGTGTTGGGACGTTTGATGCCTCGGTGGATACCAACGTTTATTGGTCAATTTCTGTTCTGGATTGGAGTTCCTATCAGTATTATTACGTTTCTGCGGGGTGCAGATCTATCGGGAAAGATTTGGATTGCCCCGATCGCGGCTTGGGTGGCGATTTTGTTGGGTGCAGGATTGGCTTGGTTTTGGATTAAGGGTGGGGGGAAGTTTGCCGCGAATAAAGGCTTGACAAATGATACTCCATCTGGGTGGACTAAACCGACTCAAGGGAGTTTCTTGCTGGCGTCGATGGTAGGAAATACAGGGTATTTGGGGTTTCCCGTTAATCTAACCTTGTTGGGAAAAAACTATTTTGGTTGGGCGCTATTTTATGACATGCTAGGAACTTTACTGGGTGCTTATGGTTTAGGGGTAGTGTTAGCGGCACGTTTTGGTCAGGGTGAGAAGAGTCATGGGCAGTTAGTGCGATCGCTGGTGATTAATCCGGCGCTGTGGAGTATGGGCATCGGATTGGGGTTGCGTCAGGTTCCGTTACCAGGATGGCTAGAAGAGGGAATGGAAAAATTTGCCTGGAGTGCGATCGCGCTTTCACTGGTTCTGATTGGTATGCGCTTGAGTCAGTTGGCGTCTTGGCGCAAAGTTAAACAAGCGGGGGTGGGTCTGGGCATTAAAATGTTACTGCTCCCCTTAGTGTTAGGGATAGCGTTATCACAGTTTGGCATAGTTGGTAAGCCGCAATTAGCGATCGTCCTGCAAATGGCAATGCCGCCAGCCTTTGCCACCTTAGTCATCGCGGAAGTTTATGAACTTGATCGCGAGTTAACCGTGACAGCACTGGCGGTTGGTTCGATAGGACTTTTACTTACCTTACCGATTTGGTTACTTTTATTTGGGGCGTAGCCTAGCCTCGTTAGCCTCGTTCTCAAGTGTGAAATTTTGGCTGGTGGGCAATGCCCACCCTACTGGGCTGGCAAGCTTAAAAATAGGGGTATAGCAAGGGTTTCGACAATCCAAACCTGCACGCTTTTCAGTGTTATTGCTCCTCAGTTAAACCGCCGCCATCTGTTGATGTTCAATTTTTGTCCCCAACAATTTCAGAAACTCGGCTAACCAAGCCGGGTGTGCGGGCCAAGCGGGGGCGGTGACTAAATTATCATCAACCATGGCTTCATTAACCGGAATGTTGGTATATAATCCGCCTGCTGATTTTACATCGGGTCCACAAGCTGGATACGCGGTACAGCTTTTTCCTTCTAGCACACCAGCGGCGGCTAAAACCTGCAATCCATGACAAATAGAGGCGATGGGTTTATTGGCTTGGGCAAAGTGGCGGGTTATTTCTAGAACCCTCTCATTTAGGCGGATATATTCCGGGGCGCGTCCACCGGGAATCATCAGCGCGTCATAATCGGCGGCTACTACCTCACTGAATGTGGCATTCAAGGCGAAGTTATGACCGGGTTTTTCACTGTAGGTTTGATCCCCTTCAAAATCGTGAACCGCCGTTTTTACGGTGTCTCCAGCCTTTTTATCAGGACAAACGGCATGAACAGTATGTCCCACCATTTGCAATGCCTGAAATGGCACCATGACCTCGTAGTCTTCGACGAAATCACCAACGACCATTAAAATCTTTTTTCCACTCATGGTTTTTAGTCCTCCATATACATCAACGCGATCGCTTCCAATGATGATTATCCTTGATCCTAGCGTTGAATCTACTCCCCTAAAAGGGGTGTCCTGTTGCGGTGTGCGATCGCACCCCCTCTGCGAAGTAAAATCATTGGTGTCAATTCGGTAGTAGTCGGACAAAGGAAAACGACACTGTATTAAGTTTTGTAAATAGCCCCCAAACCCTTACTATTCCCTGTTCCCTGTTCCCTAATCTCAACAGTTAACTTTAATTGTGTTCACCTACTTAGCAGTGCACTTTTACTTTGGACTTTAGGCGGAGTAAAGGTAAGATGCCATGAGTTTTTGTGTTACGATTCAAACATCTTCTATCTTTTCAGGTTTAAACAGGAGAGACTAATGAGATTTATCAGTCCCAAGGTTGATTATGCATTTAAAAAAATATTCGGCTCTGAACAAAGTCAAGAAATTTTAATCAGCTTTCTAAATGCCATAATTTATGACGGTGAGAAAGTGATTCAATCCTTAACGATTGTCAATCCCTATAATCCCGGTCAGGTGATTAGCTTAAAAGAAACCTATTTAGATGTAAAAGCGGTGTTGGCTGACGGCTCGATTGTGATCATAGAAATGCAAGTCGCTTCCATGGCGGCGTTTAATAAGCGAGTGGCATATAATCTGGCAAAATCCTATAGTAACCAGTTGGCAAAAGGAGAAGATTATCCGCTGATCAATCCAGCAATAGCGGTGACGATTACGGATTTTACCTTGTTTTTAGATACGGATAAAATAATCAGCAAATTTTCCTTTCATGAGGAAGAAGATAAGTTTAAAATATTGGGAAATGAACTGCGGCTAATTTTTGTAGAATTACCGAAATTCAAGAAAACGCTGTCTGAGGCACGTACTTTGGCAGATAAATGGATTTATTTTCTGAAGGAGGCGGCAAGTTTAGATAGTATTCCTAAGAGTTTGGCAGAAGTATCGGAAATAGAATTTGCTTTACAACTGGCTAATCAAGCCAATATGACAGTAGAAGAGTTGGACATTGTGGATCGCCGAGGGATGATGCTGCAAGATGAGAAAGGGCGAATTACTTATGCCGAAGAAAAAGGACGACTCACTGAAGCACTTGCCTTAATCATGCGCCAACTTAAAAAGCGTTTTGGAGATATCCCGGCGAAACTCAGCCGCCAAATTGAAGATTTATCTCTTGAAGATTTAGAAAGCTTAGGAGAAGATTTTTTAGACTTCAACAGTTTAGCGGATTTGTCGAGTTGGCTGGAAGAGCGATCGCCGTAGCCGTAGGTTGGGTTAAGGTACGAAACCCAACCAATGCAAACGTTATGAGCCATATACCTCAAGGAAATGTTGGGTATCGCTGTCGCTCCACCCAACCTACATTGATTCATCGCTTATTCTTGAACCCAAACGGAAACAGAACCGCCGTTACACCGAAATTCTGCCCATCCCCATTCATTGGTGTAAATGGGTTCTTTTATATGTTCGGTTAAATCATAGAACTTGGCATTCGGTTTACCCACTTCCATCCACTTGTAACCTGGCACACTATCACTCATAATCACTGCCATGGCTTTCGGATGAGCGTGATCCCCTAAGCGCGTCCAACCAATTGTATTGTAGTGATCAAAGTAATCGTATTGATCCCCATAAGCATACTGTTTCCGAGCATAGAGTAATTTGTCAATAATCCAACGGTGAGAGGGAAGAAAAATCTTGTACCGATTGCCATCTTTGCCGTAATCCTCGTATTCTGTACCGTAATAATCGGCATAAAAGACACAAGGATACCCCTCGCGGCGCAATAAAATGATCGCATACGCTAAGGGTTTAAACCAGGGTTCTACGGGGGCTTCTAATGACTGTAAGGGTTGGGAATCATGGTTTTCCACAAACGTAACCGCATGGGTGGGACGTTGCTGCATCAAAGTGCCATTGAGAATACTCCCCATGTCATAATGTCCACCGGATCGGCTAGCGTAATAAAAATTGTAGTGGAGTGGTACATCAAAGACCGACATTTTGCCATTAACGGCATTGATATACCAATGTAAGGTGTCAATATTGTTTAACCAATATTCACCCACCACAAACAAATCTTTACCCGCATGATACCGCATCTCATCTAACCATTGCGGGAAAAACCAGGATGAAATATGTTTAATCGCATCCAGACGGAAACCATCCGCGCCTGTGGTATCCAGATACCATTTACCCCAACGAGTGACTTCATCACGCACATCTTGACTCTGGAAATCCAGATCACATCCCATTAAATAGGCAAAGTTTCCTTTTTCTAATGCCACATAATCATCAAAAGTTTTACCTTCAAATAGATACAGGGTATTCGGTTCCTTGGTGAAATCGTCGTAATCCACCGCATCAAAATGCCACCAATGCCATTCAAAGTTAGAATATTTCCCCTGACGCCCTGGAAACTTAAAATGGGTATAGGCTTTAATATCCCTTGTCCAGCCTTTGGGATGCAGGCGATCATATTCATTAAAGGGAGTAGCGCGAGCAATTTCTGTCCCTTCACCTCCCATGCGATGATTTAAGACAGTATCCCCATAAACTTGTATTCCTGATGCGTGTAAGGCGTTGATTGCGGCTAAATATTGCTCACGAGTGCCGTATTTAGTGCGAACAGTACCATGTTGATCAAATTCTCCGAGATCATACATATCGTACACGGCGTAGCCGACATCATAAGTGCCTCCCATTCCCTTGTAGGCGGGAGGTAGCCATAACGCGGTGAATCCAGCATCGGCTAATTCTTGCGCCTTAGTTTTAACGTCATTCCACAGGATTAGATTGGGATCAATGTACCAGTGGAAATATTGCATCATTGTGCCGTTGATTGACATGTGAAACCTCTTTTTTTTTACAGCGAATGAGTAAAATATTAGTTCCCTCCCCTTAACAAGGGGAGGGTTAGGCAGGGGTTTGTCTCAAGGTATTGAAGATGTTTTCGCTTCAGTTAACATCAAGGCGTGAACCCCACCCCCACACAACACTATTCTTTAGGACACAAACCGAATCACTTCACCCGAACTAGCGGAACCATAACTGACCATTGCCACCTCATTTCCAGCAGAATCAATTAATGCAATAATACCTGAACTGTTCCCCAATTGCATAGTCGTATAATTGGCTCGCGAAATGGTAAATCGCTTGACTTCCTGCGGTTGCAGCGTGCCACTAATATCTTCGGGACGGTCTAATTTATCTTGCAGTTTCCAACCCGATAAATCAATCGGATTACTCGTGGTATTCTTTAACTCAACCCACTCATTCCCCTCATCACTGCCTTCTGGGTTGGGTTGGCTGGCGAAAATGACAACATCACCGTTGTTGTTTGTCACTTCATCAATTGGCTCAACAACAGGTTCATCCGTGTCCGGTGTTTCGCCATCATCCATTGCCAAGAAAATGGGGAAAAAGGAACGAATAAATTCGCCGCGACTGCCATTGGGATTCGTGCTGCGATACAAGACTAAATTATAGGTAGCGTCATTAATAGTAATCCGGCGCTTGTCCGTAATTTTGCCATGAACACTTTCGTAATAGGCAACCGTTGCCATTGCCATTTCACATTCGGGACTCGGACCCACGAAGAAGCCGCCTTTGGGTTTAAACAGTTTGGCAATTACGTTTCCTTGCATATCAATCACATTATTAATCATCTGCAAGGTGACAACATTGGGATTTTGGGAACCATCCTCTCCTTTTAAGTCATACTTGTAGCCTAAATAATTGACCCGCTGATTCTTTTCATCCAGGTAAAACTTCACCCATGAGTGATAACCGGAAATTTTGCCAAAGTTTTCTTTTTTACTTCCCGAATGGATATCGAACTTGCCCTCGCCGACAAATACATGTTCAAAGCCAGAGGCAAACTCAGTCGATTTACCGCCATAGTGATTCGTATAAAGTTCAAACCAGATCCGCTGTAGCTTGGTGCGGAATTCTTCTTCCGAAAGACTTTCGCCCAAGTTTTGATTGATATAAGTCCGGGCAAGCTGCATGGGCTTTGTTTTAATGATTTGTGCCAAGAACGCTTGCTGTTCTTGGACTTCTTCCTCGACCGTCTTTTCGGGTTCAGCCACACGAATGGCGTAGTTATCTAAAAGTTGTATAAAGCTGGAATAGGTGCGATCTTTGTCAAATAGTTTCGCTTCATTTACTGTATGGAAGAGAGGATGAGTGGCTAAATCAATTTCGCGTTGACCTGCTGCTTTCACCTGTTCATCTAATAAAATATCAGCCTCTAGGTTTTCCCAGTCGCCGGAACTGTTGCGGGGACTCACTGAGAATTGATTCTCATCGTGTTCCCACAGTAGCTGATAAATTGTATCGGCGTTTATCTCAAGAGATTCGGGGGGAAAGGGGGGTTCTTCTCCTGTTCCTGGTGTTCCTGGTGTATCATCCTTTTGGGTAGATACAGAGTAGGCAATCCAGGCGACGGTTTCATCCAGATGCGCCCCATCCGCCGAACGTCCCTGGGCGACGATTTCATCAAAGCGAATCTCGAATCCTTCTGGGGTAACATGGCGAATCCTTAACCCTGGCGTTTCGGGTCCGTTATAGGTTTGCGTCATCGGGATAACGGCGACTTGGGTATCCTGAGGAAACGGGGGATCAAATTTAACGGTATGCCATGTGTTAGATTGGCGATCGGCTTTTAAGGCGGGAATAATTCCAACTCGTTGCTGTGATGAGAGTGGGGATTGAGTCGTCATCATTTTTCTCCTGAACGTGAATAAAGGGTAAATCGTCAACTCATATCTTGCTGTACTGGTAATAGGTTTCACGTTACTGTGAGGTGGGCAAGAACAAAGAACGATAATATTAGGATTTCAAGGCTTATAAGCCTTGCCCACCCTACAAATCTGACCGGGTAATACGTTTCACGTTACCTAAGCTGTCATGCATTTAAATTGGGTATTAGTAGCGAGCAAGATGCAAAGCCTGCGGCATGGCTTCGCTAAACGCACTACAAGGCTTTCGCCGTTATTGATATTAATGAGTCAACCTATTTGCCGTCCTTTTGTCAATCAAATTAAAGATTGGCTTAAGATTCCAGTCGAATCGAGGCAACAACTTGTCCGTGATCTGACTTCCATTTTTTCATGTCTTCGTAACTCAAGGTTTCATCGATGAGATGATCATTATAAACAGAAACATACGTCACCTTACCGATGCGATCCGGATTTTGTGCCACCAATTCTTCACTTACCATAATATGATCCAAACTCTCGTAGTACCCGTTGTAGATATGGGTGTAGTAGAAATCACCGTAACTCTGACGCGCCTGAATGTCCTTGACACTATAAAGCAGTACGTCCCAGATTTCCTGCTTTTGGGCAAATCTTAGTTTTTCCCAAGGGGGTTCACCGGAGATAATTTTACTGGTTACGGCTAAACCACTATCATTTAAATCCCCGATCACAATGACTGGACGTTTGCGGTTTTGCAGCGTTTCCATGAGAATCACCCGTAATGCTGTGGCTTCAGCCGCCCGACGCAGTAACGCCCGGGCTTGTCCCTTGGCTTTTTCCATGGGGTCACTGCGATCGGCATCTTCAGGTATGATAGGGCGTTTAGACTTAAGATGAGCCACAAATACAGTACATTCAACCGTATCACTTAAGGCAAGATCAACCGATAACAGGGGACGGGAAAAGCTATGCAGAGGAATGGCTGTCCCTTCTATGTCTAGACGTGCCTTTTCGGGGAATTCGGTGAAGATTTGGTGGTTGAGAACCGGAACTTTCGACAGCAACGCGACAGTTGGTTTGTCCCCGGTGGGATTGGCGGTAATTAGATTAGCATTGGCACAGTCTGGGGTTTCGGTGAGGATTTCCCGCAAGGCTTCCTCGTGAAACAGTTCCTGGAACCCGATAATATCGGCGTCCATTTGTTCGATTTGACGGGCAATCCAAGTCTTTTTGCGCTGATAAAGTTCTGGGCTATATTTATTGGTTTCGTAATAGGTGACATTGGGCAGAACCAGATTATAAAGGTTGAATGTGCCAACGTTCAGTGTTTTCTGGCGAACTGGACGTTTTGAGGGTGTTTCTGGTTGCGATGCACAACTGCCACAAATGACTTTTTCTAGAACAGCTTCAAAGCCTTTGAGGGTGTCTTGTTCAGTAAAGGCTTGTCCCCCGGTTTCTGAGGCGACTCTGGCATATTCGCTTTGAATACTGTCTCGATACTTACTCTTCGATTTACCCAAATACGTGTGAATCGTGACATTAGCAGCTTTTGCCTGGGATATGGCGCGATTAGCGGCTTCAATATCCTCTTGGGTGGTTTGAGAACCTCCGGCTTCTAAGGCTTCATCCCCTAGGTAAAAGATTGCCCTCGCTGCATCCTCGCGCCAGTTAAAGTGATTGGCAATATCTTCAATGGTACGGGCGGCGTCTTCTTGGGCGCCTGCATCTTTGAGTTCACCCCGTTTTCTTGCCCGAATTTCAGTTTCCGGCGCGTTGCACTCTTGGATTAGATAGTCGCGAATTCGGCGGCTAAAATTGGTATTTTTCCAAGTCCCTTCGATGCCAAACCATTCGGTTCGTAAATCGGACGGACAGCTAGAACTGGCGGCTTTAATTGCAGCAGCGGCGGCTTGACTTAGGGCTTGGGCTTCATCTCGCATTGAGGGACTGGTGTCGATGACGATGACTAAATCGACGGGCGGAATGGAATGGGTTGAATTGGTCATGTTGTTTTTGAATAAACGGCAAAGAAATAGTCTCTGTTACCGAAAGTGGAGATAGGGCGACCCGAGTTAATTGAATGGACGAGTGTTGTTAATTGATGCAGCGGGTCGCCCCTACCGATATTGAACACAAAATTAGTTATAATGTGGCGGCAAATTGTTCAATTTGTTGAATCACCTCATCTACGGAATCGGTAATCGCCAACAGTGAACTGTATTCTCTCCCCGCCGCTAATTGCGCCAATAACGGAAACACGGGTTTTTTACATTTCCAGTAATCTTCGCCTAAGAAAATCATCGGACTCACCACACCAAAGGAGTTGTAATGGTTCTGACAAGCGTCTTGGAAGATTTCTTGAATGGTTCCGGCACTCCCTGGAGAATAGATTACCCCATATTTCGCGATCGCGAGTAATCCTTCTTCCCGGACACTATTGGCAAAGAAGCCGCTAGAATCTCCACCGCATCCTCTAATTCCACCTGGGAACGATAGGCAAACCATGCCCCTAAATGGGTGGCTTCCATGGCACCGGGTCCGCCACCACTGGTCATTAAATAGCCGCGACGGGTCAATTCTCCAGAAATTTGCGCCACTTTTATATAGTTGGGATCACTCCGTTTCAGAGAATGTCCGCCCATAATTGCCACAACATTTCGCCCATCAATCAGTTCTTCTAAAGCATCGGTAATCGCATGATCATGTAACCGTTGGGCGAGGGTTTCTAGAATACTGGCGGGGTGATCTTTGCCATTGTTGACATAATGGTCATAGACTCGACCATCCAGGGTATGACCATAGCTTCCTGTTACCCCAACTTGATAATCGCCCATTAATTCATCGGGAGAATAAAGACGATTACGATAAGCATTGTATGGGACATAGGTTAAGGGTGGAAAGACTAAGTTCCTCGCTTGATATTGCCAGCAGATGGCTTGAATACACTCATTTCTCTCTCTTACTCGCTTTAAATTTAGGCTTTAAACATTTAACGGGCGGGTTTAGTCACATCCGGGGGACAAAAAATTAGCTTTGACTTGGTAAAACATTGGGAATTTCTTGATTCATTTGCAGTTTCTCAACGGCGTCTTTAATCACGCCTAGCAATAACTGATTTCCTTGCTGCTGCGCCAATTTAACCGCTTGCTGCAAATCCGCGATCGCCTTTTGTTTTTGCTTCAGTTTAATCTGAACTAAGCCGCGATTATAATAGGATTCAATATGATTCGGACAAAGGGTTAAAGCTTGGTCGTAATTCTTGAGTGCCTCTTTATATTTTTGTAGGGCATAGTAAGCATTGCCGCGATTATTATAGGCTTCATGATTTTGACTATCCAGCGTAATGGCTTTGGCATAGTTGCTAATGGCTTGCACGACGTTATTTAAATAGTAGTAGCTATTGCCGCGATTATTATAGGCTTGAGCATAGTTGGGATTGATCGCGATCGCTTTATCGTAGCTGTCAATCGCTTGTTGATATTGATTTAAGGCTATATAGGTATTCCCTAAATTATTATAACTTTCAGCATAATCAGGATTGAGTTGAATGGCATAACTAAAGTCTAACAGCGCTTGTTTATACTCGCTTAAATTATAGTAAGCATTGCCGCGATTATAGTAAGCACGCTCATACTTAGGATTACATTTAACCGCTTGCGTATAATCCGCGATCGCTTGATGATAATCCCCTAGTAAATAGTACGTATTTCCTCGGTTATTATAGGCTTGTGGATAGCTAGGATTCAGTTTAAGCGCATCATTATAATTTTGCAAGACTTCTTGATAGTCATTTAAGGCAAAAAAGCAATTGCCACGATTGTAGTATGACAACGCCAAATTTGGATAAGCTTGAATCGCTTTGTTGTAAATCTCAATTGCCTGCTCATACTGTCTTGCCTGATAAAGCGTTTCGGCTTGTCGATTATAATTAATTGCCAGATTTCGCTTGTATTCCAAAACAGCAGGTAAAATTAAGCCTAAAATTATCATTAGTCCAAAACTGCTGACGATAAAACCGAAAACAACGCCGATTGATTTAAGGATTTTGGCAAGACGCTTCAATGTATAACCCCCATTGATTCTGGAATACAGTCCCAATCAATTTTAGAGTTTAAAGGAATTTTGTTAAATATTCAATCATGTACCGCATAGCAGAGCAAACTGCTGTATCTACTTATCTCCGTTTTGCATTACCTTTTCCTGATTTATTTTATACCACAAAACTCGATATAGATCTAACGGTTTAGCTTTTCCCTTCACTCGCATTGGCGGCATCTTTTCCACAGGAATGGTTCGGTCATTAAGTTTATCTAAGGTACTTTGAGCGATTAAAATTTCATTGGGTTTGGCTAAATTACAAATCCGACTGGTCACATTCGTGGTATCACCAATCGTGGCATATTGAATCAGTTTTGCCGAACCGATATTTCCCGCCGCCACATTCCCCGTATTTAAGCCGATGTGAATTTGAATCGGTCGTCTTTTGCGTTGAATCCATACTTGATTTAAACGACGAACTGCCCATTGCATATCAATCGCCGCTTTTACAGCTAAATCGACATCATTGGGTTTGCGATAGGGAGCGCCCCAAACCGCTAGCAATGCATCACCAATATATTTTTCTAATGTTCCTTCATAGGGGAAAACAATCTCCTCAACCATCACCTGAAAATACTCATTCAGCATTTCAATAATTTGCCGAGGTTCCATTTGGGAGGACATTTTAGTAAAGTTACTAATATCCGCAAACAGCGCTGTTACTTCCGTATCAACAATTTCTAAATTGCCTTCCTCCCGCAGCTTACGACTCACCGTTCGCGGAAAGAATCGTTCCAATTTATCTCGCATCACCGCCTCCGCCTCCATCTGGGTATAAAGGCGAGAATTCTCGATCGCGATCGCGGCTTGGTTTGCCAGACAGGTTAAGAACTCCAAATCTTCATCAGAATAGAGATGCGTCATCGATAAGTTATCCACGTACAAAACACCGATAACCGTATCTCTCGGTTTGAGCGGAACACACATCGCGGCGTGAATCCCTTGTTTTAGAATCGAGACGGAATCATTAAACAAGGTGTCAATTCGGGCATCATCCGTTAAGATGCCATTGCCTTGCTTGCGAACAAAATTAGCAATCCGTTTGCTGTAAAACTGAGTATTATCTTGATAATCAGATTGCAGTTTCACCGCTTTCTGTTCCAATTTTCCGGTCTGTTCATCAACCATCAAAATCGCTGCCCGATCTACCTGCATGATCTCAAACAATAGATCCAAAATTTTTTGCATCAGTCGATCCGGTTCTTCAGGAGAGGAAAGCTGTTTACTCACCTCTAGCAAAATTTGTAATTTATTAACGGATCGCTGATGAGCATCTTGGTTGCGGAGTTTCAGAACCGAATGTTCAGCTTTATCGGGTTGCAGTAACTCTCGCATCGTGATCTGCGTCTTCTCCGGTGAAACTTGCCGGAGAATCGAAAGATTGGAGGTGTCTTCATTGAGCGGTTTCTCTTGAGGCGAGGGCAGGGTTTTCACAAATCTGAAAAACACGCTACCGAAGCGAATTAAGTCTCCATGTTTAATTTGACATTCCTCAATTTTACACTCGTTAACAAACGTGCCATTGAGACTTTGCAGATCCGTCAGTGTGGCACTGTCTGAGTCTGAGCAAATAACGATTTGGGCATGGTGACGAGAGAGATACCCATGAAGTACGACAATTGTGTTATCGTCTTCACGCCCGATGGTATTAATCCCCGACTCCAAGGTATAAACTTTTTGATTAGGAGTATCGGGATCGTAAATTAAGTAAGACACGCCCCATCCTCACCCTTAATGATCATTTCATTTAAGATAGCGAATGCTGGGAAGTTGCTCCCAGTCGCTTGTGGTCAATCTCCCACCTGAGGCTTCCGATACACTAGAAAAGGTTGGCAATCGGGACTTTATCCATCACTCTAGACAAATCAGCATGGCGCGATCGCTCACATACACTCAAGCACCCTGGCTAGAAACCTATACTGAGATTATTGATGTTCGCAGCCCCAGTGAGTTTGCTGAGGATCATCTGCCCCAAGCGATCAACCTACCCATCCTCGATGACGAACAACGGGCGAAAGTGGGAACCCTTTACAAACAAGTCTCCCCCTTCCAAGCCCGGAAACTGGGTGCCGCCCTGGTTGCTCGTAACATTGCTCAACATCTTGAGTCTCACTTTGCCGCTAAAGACAAAGACTATCATCCTCTGGTGTACTGCTGGCGTGGGGGTCAACGTTCTCATAGTCTGGCTGGCGTCTTAAATCAAATTGGCTGGCGAGTGACTGTTCTAGAAGGGGGCTATAAAACCTACCGCACTTATGTGCGCCAGCAACTCGAAACGTTACCGCCCCAGTTTACATTTCAGGTGTTATCTGGTTTCACAGGTAGCGGGAAAACCTATATTTTACACCAGTTAGCGCAACGCGGCGTCCAAGTCCTTGATTTAGAAGGTTGGGCAAATCATCGCGGTTCCCTACTCGGTCAACAGTGGCACGATAAACCAACCCCTCAACCGTCGCAAAAACAGTTTGAATCCTTACTGCTGTTGGCATTACAACGCTTTGACGCCAGTCAGCCGATTTGGGTAGAAGCCGAAAGCAATAAAATTGGACAGCGTTATTTGCCCCCCTCCCTTTGGCAACAGATGAAGCAGGCGAACTGTATAGAAATTCAACTTCCCCAAGGGATAAGAATCGAACGGCTGCTGCACGAGTATCCCCACTTCATCAGCCATCCCGACGTATTGAAACGCAAGCTAGTCTATTTGAAATCGCGCTACGGTGGGCAAACAATTCGGCACTGGTATCATCTAATTGACACCGAACAATGGCATACATTAGTCGGAGAATTGCTGAGTCACCACTATGATCCAGCCTACCGTCGTTCAATTGGGCATCTGTACCAAGAAGCCTCACGTATTATAGAGATTGATGAGGTATCGGATACTACCGTAGAAGCGTTGCTTGAGCCGTTTGAGTCATGAGGGCAGATAGGGAAGTATGTCAGGGATCGCATAAAATATATTAAATAAATAGTGATAAACAAAGGATTCAAATATGAGGTTTATAAGCCCAAAAGTAGATTATGCTTTTAAGAAAATATTTGGTTCAGAACAAAGCAAAGAGATATTGATCAGCTTTCTGAATGCTATTGTTTATGATGGAGATCAAGTTATTAAAGACTTAACCATCGTCAACCCCTACAATCCCGGTCAGACCCTCAGCTTAAAAGACACCTATTTAGATGTTAAAGCCGTTTTAGCTGATGGCTCTATTGTAGTAATAGAAATGCAAATTGCTTCAATGGCTGCCTTCAATAAAAGGGTGGCTTATAACTTGGCAAAAGCTTATGCCAACCAGCTAGTAAAAGGAGAAGATTACCCCCGACTTAATCCAGCCATGGCAGTTACTATTACAGATTTTATCCTCTTTCAAGAAACAGAGGATGTCATCAATAAATTTGTGTTTCAGGAGAGAGAGAAAAAGTTTGAGATTCTCAATCAGGAATTACAGCTAATCTTTGTTGAATTACCTAAGTTTAATAAAACTCTCTCAGAGTTAACAAGTTTGACAGATAAGTGGATTTATTTTCTGCGAGAAGCTGCGATGTTGGAGGATATCCCTGAGAGTTTAGGAGAAGTATCGGAAATAAAATTCGCCTTAAATCTGGCTAACCAAGCCAATATGACAGTGGAAGAATTAGATATAGTAGATAGGCGGGGGATGATGTTACAAGACGAGAAAGGACGGATAATTTATGCCGAACAAAAAGGTGAGCAAAAAGGAGAATCGCGATTAATCCTGCGACTACTCAAAAAGCGTTTTGGAGAAATTTCTGTGGAAACAAGCCGTCAAGTTCAGAATTTATCTATTGAAGATTTGGAAAGTTTAGGAGAAGATTTCTTAGAGTTCGACAGTCTGGAAGATTTGGAAAATTGGTTGATGGAGAGATAGTCAGCTTAAAGTTATACAGATGAAACGAATCTTTGATATTATACAGCGCTTTTCAAGTAAGTGAGGTACATAGACAGATCCCCGACTTCTTGGAGAAGTCGGGGATCTTGCTTAACTACGCACTAAGGTTAGGACATAAAAGAAAAATTCAAATCGCTTGACCCTGAGCGACTTGTACCGAGCGAAGTCGAGGTAAGTCGAAGGGTCAATCCCTTGTAAGGTAAGCGTTTTTCTTCACTATTGCCAATTGACTATTGCCTATTCCCTCCCCGCGTAGCGCTATACATCTGCCTTTTTTCGGTTACGGCAGATTTTGTTGACAGAGTTGAAAAATATAGCGCAGCCGTCCGAGTAAAAGTTCCATGTCTCCCGTTGAGTACAGGGGCGTTTCATAGCCAATTCCATTGATATCTAGTTTGTAGAATCTCCAGCCTTCGCCATTGGTAACGATTCCCAGACTATCTATGGTATAATTCTTCTGTTGGTTATTCCAGTGACAGGCTTGCATCTCGACCAAGCATTGAGCTAGTCCTTGCTCAAAGTCATCTTTTTTGGCTTCAATGATACACAGCCTCGGCATATCCAGAAATCGCTTACGTTCAGCAATCAGGTAATCCACATATCCCGCTAACTGATCACTTTCCAGTTGCGCTCCTTTCCAGATTTTGAGACGCTCACAGGGGTTAATGGCTTCATCGCAGATGGCATCAATTAAAAGCTTTTTAGACTCTTCATAGCTTTCCAGGTCAAAGTTGCGGTTGAGTCGGGTAAGGTGTTCTTGGAAAAAGGCACTGAGTTGAACAGGTTCTGTTTGCAGAATCCAAGGGAGCAAATCGGTGAGTCCTAGTAACTGAAATGCCTCGCTTTTATTGAAGCTAGAAAATTTTCGCTTCTTGGATTTTGGGGTTTTCCCACTGCGACGTTTTTCACTTAGCATTTTGGTTATATTAACGCTGCAAAATTAAGGCATCCACTCCAGTATAATCCCAACTCGACTATCTTTTTCTTCTATCGAGTTTTGCTTCTGAATATCGGTGGATAAGCGCAAGTCTGGGGTAACCGCATACCCAACTGACAAGGTGGTTAAACCCACTTCATCCTCACTCCCTGGGGAGACAAAACTTTGGGTTAAAGATATATCAGCCGCACCTGTGCGAGATAAAACTAACTGCAATTTCACACCGAGATTTACACCATCTGTGGTATAATCGTTTGACTCCAGATAGCGATAACCCACCAGGGGAGCCACATTCACATAACGCCCTAAAGGACGCAGATAGTACCGCAAGTCTACACCATAAGCTTCGCGATCGCCATTAAATGAGGTGTGATAATCCCCACTGACGGTAAACCCGCTACGATTGATAAAAATATCTTCGACGCCGATATTTAATCCTCCCGCTTGTTCAGTTGAGGGAAACTGGGAATAGCCGAACCGGAAGCGGGTGCGAAAACTGGGGTCATGGCGTATTTCCTCTAAAACATTGGGTACGTCTTGCAACCAGCGTTGTAATACGGGACTATCCTCAATAATCTCTGGATTTAACTCCAATTCCTGGGCGGCTGAGTTTGATGGGGTTTCAGATTGAGCCGTCAGGTTTATTTCTGGAATTGGGGTTGGGATGGTGTCTAACGTTTGGCAATATGAGTTCCCCCAACTGGGTACAAATATCCATAGTAAACCTAAGCTTAATTGCCAACATTTTCTGGAAAAATAGTTAACTGGGACTAGGGAATAGGAACTCGGAAAGATACTGTTGGCGAATTCTGGTTGGCTCATATTAAAGGAGTGGGGGCGGAGTTATGGAGGTGTAGGGGCGGGTTTTACTGATAACATTTTGGAGACAACCCTTAATGTAACTAAACCCGCCCTTCTTTTACTATCATTGATGTTCTACCTTAAGTTGATACGGATGAAGGCTTGCGCCCCACATAAGTACCTCTTAGAGGTTTGTCGTAAGATGCGAGCGTTTATAGCGCTAAAGCGCTTACTACAAACTTAGTACAAACCTCAAAACCGTTCCACATCCTTAAACTGGACTGACTTTTGGGCATTCGCGGCTTCCCCACAGGTGCGAGGGGTGGGAAATACTTTTCCGGGATTCGCCAAGCCTTTGGGATTAAACACCTGATTAATCCATTTCATAGTCTCCAAATCCGCCTCGCTGAACATATCGGGCATAAAACAGTTCTTATCTGCACCAATCCCATGTTCCCCCGAAATACTCCCGCCTGCATTCACACAAAGTCGTAGGATTTCTCCCCCTAATTCTTCTACCTGCTCAAATGCACCGGGAATTGATTCATCGTACAGAATCAAAGGATGTAAATTGCCATCGCCAGCATGAAAGACATTGGCAATCCGATAGCCATACTTTTCACTTAAGGCTTCAACGTCTTTAAGTACCTGCGCTAACTGTGTCCGAGGAATTACCCCATCTTGGACAAAATAATCGGGACTCAGATGTCCCGCCGCCGCAAATGCAGCTTTGCGTCCTTTCCATAGTTTTAACCGCGTTTCGGGGTCACTGGCGGTGGTAATCGTCCGCGCCCCATTCTGTTGACAGAGTTGAGTCACACGCTTTTTGTTGGTGCTGACTTCTACCTCTAACCCATCCAATTCCACTAACAAAATGGCGCCCGCATCTCTGGGATAACACCCTGTCGCCACCACATCTTCTACCGCGTTGATGCTGAGATTATCCATCATTTCCATTCCGGCTGGAATAATCCCTGCACCAATAATATCGGCAACGGCAGCACCTGCGGCTTCTATACTGGTAAAATCAGCCAGAACCACACAGATGGATTCTGGGGTTTTGAGAATTTTCAGGGTAATTTCTGTGGCAATTCCTAATGTGCCTTCTGAACCCACAAATAACCCGGTTAAATCATATCCCGGCATTTCCGGAATGGTGCCACCGACATCGACAATTGACCCATCGGGAACTACCAGTTTTAACCCCAAAACATGGTTTGTGGTCACACCATATTTGAGACAATGAACCCCGCCAGAGTTTTCAGCCACATTACCGCCAATGGAACATATAATCTGACTGGAGGGGTCTGGGGCATAATAGAATCCGGCACCACTGACGGCTTGGGTAACCCAGTTGTTAATGACTCCAGGTTGAACCACAATGCGTTGATTGTCTAGGTCAACATCCAGGATACGCTTCATCAAGGCGGTGACGATTAAGACACAATCTTCTACGGGTAAAGCACCGCCCGATAAGCCTGTGCCTGCACCTCGCGCCACCCAAGGGATATTATAGCGATCGCAAAGCTTAACAGCAGCCGCAACTTGTTCAGTCGTGCGGGGGAGTACCACCAAGGCGGGGCGTTGGCGATAACTGGGTAATCCATCACATTCGTAGGTGAGTAATTCCTCCTTGCGGCGAACCACACCCTTTTTACCAATAACGGCTTCAAATTCCTTGATAATGGGTTTCCAGTTCCGTTTGGACTTGGCTTGGGTCAACATAGGTCGATTTCACGAGTACCGCTACGGGGAAGTTAAACATTAAACGTTAGACGGTAGGGGCGAGTGTTGCCATTCAGTTTACCTGCAACCGATAACCCATCAACAAAACCTGCCCTTCGTCCTTCATCAAAAAAAGGTTGATAAAATACTATTTTCAGGGAATTAAGGCTTTTATTTCAACCATGCATATCTTACCTCATTAGTCAACCCTTGTTGTAACCCTTAACAAATCTCGCTTTATGCCGTTTTTGTCTCTAGCAAGGGTGATAGATAGGGGGTTTCAGATTCTTGACTACCGACAAAAAATGTACTTTACATCAGAGCTGGGGATTGAAAACCAAGCTCATTGGACTCTTGACGTCACTTTGGCTGAAGATGCTTCCCGTATTCTTTCCATAGTCCTCGGAATGCAAGCTCTCTTGCGGCGCATAGCTCTAGGTCTTCCGTATTTAGCACACTAAGTCCGGAAGAACCCCATGAATTTACTTGTCTTGACTTTTAAATTTATCATTTTTTTAACCTAAATTAAACTGAAATTCATATTTACTTAGAATTTACAAATCTATAAGCCTTGCTGAATCTTCTGTAAAATCATTCAATCTCTATAGACAAGACAATCACGGATTCAGTAAAGTAGAGAACTATAAGGGGTTACTACTTATTACGTTTTTAAGTCAGAGTACCCTAAGTTTTCTAAACCTATTCCCCCTCTATTGAACATGAAACAACTACCTTTACGTCTCCTAAGCTCCAGCTTACTCGCTACCAGCATTACCCTCATGTCTGGCTTTGTTGCAGCCAACGCGGTACAAGCCTCAGCTATTTCCTTTGATAACACCAGCACATCAACAAATACACTTACCCATGACGCTTCCGCTCAAGTAAATGAGGCAAATAGAAGATTCCCCATTAGCACTATGCCTCATATTCCTGAGCATAATCCTCATCATGATAATGGTTCTACGTCCCAACCCACTATGCTAATAAGTTTTGCCTTAATGATTGGTTCTATCGCTGCCACAGCCGCACGTTATCGGCAGTCTTGCTAAATATTGCCATGTTCGTCGGCTAAAGCGTCGGTCAAGTATTCCTAGAAACCGGGTTTCTCGTGAGGATGACAACTCCATATCAACTTTTCACCCCCAAAAACCCGGTTTCTTGACCGATGTCCCTATTTAATTGTTAATCGGCTGGTTGATGGGGTTAGAAGTTTAGATATACTTCCAACCCCTTTTTTTTGGGATCGTTAGGTAAGCGCGATCGCATTCTACACCCCAAAACACGCGATGCAAGGGAGCGCACTCCTCAAGCTGATCGCATACCGTCCCTACTCCAAAACACGCGATGCAAGGGAGCGCACTCCTCAAGCTGATCGCACTCCCTCTCTCAGTCTTACTCTATTCCTATTGCTGCCTAGTCTTGAGATACCGGATGAACTGATATCGCCTCAATCGATATCGTCGGGTAAGTCGTCGATTGACATTCCCCCTGGTTCTAGCTATCCCTAACAATATCTTCACAGGTTTCGACCGCGAAGACTCCTTCGGTGCTTTGTGCGTTACTGGTTCAACTTCAGGGAGCAAATCTGCAACGCCGAATATCTGACCGATTGGTGATGTTTTGAGAAAAGCTTGCCGTTGAGCATGATTCATGACAACTTTTGTCCCCGCCTGGACTTGATCACGACTCAAGGAGGGTTGGGATTCCCCATTCCCGTTCATGTCTTTGACAGAAGGTGGCTGCTGCTGTTCGTAAAAATCTGAAGGCATATCCATCTTCACCGGGCGCGATTGTTACAGCGTCCAGATACTCCATTTGAATCACATCTCTATAATAGGCTACTGCACTAGCTAAAGAGACCAACCCAATTAACGGATCATTGGCTGATCCTGAACAATATTGCAGCCCAACTTTGGTAGAGTACCAAATTAACCATTTGCCAATAGGTACAAGCAGTCGATCCGTTCTTTCTCCTCGGCTGGTTGGATTTGCCTCTAGTTGTTCTATTTCTAAGAATCTCGGTGTGCCAGGATAAGGATAGAGACCATATCGAACTAAACCCCAAACCTGACCTGAATAAACAAGTTTGACAATGTTTTGACAATCAAAGTCAGTGCGTTGCCACAAACTCGACCAGTTGAATGTCCAATCATTTTGCATCTCCTCTTCTGTAGCGGGAGAAAGCACCGCCAATTGCTCACCAGCAGATTGAAGTTGGACTTTTACTTGATAGGAACCAATAGTAGTCAATTGAATTTTTAGCGCACCTAGATTAGGGTTAGACTCCTGTGATTATAAAGCAACGGTAACATGGGAAAGCTTTTTGGAGCGATCGCATTCTCCACCCCAAAACACGCGATCGCACTCCCTCTCTCAGCCTAACTCTATTCCTGTTGCTGCCTAGTCTTGAGACACCGGATGAACTGATACCGTCTCAATCAATATCGTCGGGTAAGTCATCAATTGACATTCCCGCCTGTTCCAGAAGTTCTTTTAAACGTTTGATTTGCCCTAAAGTCAGCCTCAGCTTGTGTTCCCCTCTTTCGTGACGTCCAATGGTTCGGGTTGTTGTCCCCAGTTCACGCGCAAATTCTTCCTGAGTCATATTCAGGCGTTCACGAACTTGTCTAAGAGTTGGCAAGTGAGGGTTGCTATTCCAATCTGTATCGTCTACCATTTTAATCAGCAAAGGACAACTTGTCCTAATTGGACAACAAACAAAAAGCATGGGGAAACATTTGGGGAAGTCCCCATACTTCCTGTTTCCCTGTCTGTCTATGGGTAGTTTCTCACACGACGCCAGATTAGGAGGTGATGGGAAAGACGACGAGTTCTAATTCAAGGCTTTAGCACCGGATGCGTATTTTCCACAAAGAACGGGCGATCGCATATTTACGTTTATGCCCAATCGCCCTTGACTAAAAAACACTAACTCAAATCATAACAATGAAACACACTCAATGGCTTCGCCTGCAAGCTGAAGGCGACAGGATTGTTGCGTCTTTTCGTGCAGATGGGTTCAACTGTCGTAAACAGCCACGCCGCTTGTCTTGGCAGATTAGTTCTAGCCGATAATTTGATGGGCGTATTGCTATACGCCCCTACAGTTATGTGGTTTTGTCATGTGGGAAGGATTGGCGCGATCGCACTAGATTCTGATTTGACTTTGAATCTCAAGTAAATTTTGAACTTCGGTGTAGACTGGAGCTTGTTGGGTAGTGTCTTCTAGACGCACAACTACTGCGTAGGGAACTTGGTCAGGATTTTGACGCCCCCACTTCTCATAGGCGGCGACAGCCAGTGTATAGAAATTATCACTATATTCTTGTTTATGAATGTTCCACTCGTAAACAGCGTGTTGTACTGTTCCTCTAGAGCGAAGATTTACTCCTGGATCAAATTTTAACTCTTTAGGTAGATCAATCGTATCACCATTCTCATCATCTTCTACAGACATAGCCGAAATAATCTCTTCACGGTCAACGTTCCCTCGAAATACACGCCACTTTAATGTCGTACCCAAGTATCTTTCTAGTCCCCAACGCTGAACTTGAGGAGCATGAACCACGGTTACAGTTAAACGCTTAATTCCTCGTCCTGTATCAGATAAACATACAGGAACTGGTATATCAAAGTAAGCAACCGTATTGGGAATTATATCGCCTTGAAAAAACAGAATAGCTGTGTAAGAATCACATTCAGTCGCTCGAAAATAATCCGGTTGACCATAACCACTAATATTTAGCCAATATTTAGAGTCTACCTTATGCATATCTGATCGAAATTGATCAAAATTACCATTAGCGGTGGGATAAGATGCAGAATTTATAGTAAAAGCTTTAAGAAGTGGTGCAGAAATATGGGGTAAATCAAAGGATTGAAGATCACCCAGTATTCTTGCCATCTTATGCGCGACACGGGGAGCCGCAAAGCTTGTCCCCGAATCATGAGTAATTGCTGGAGTAATTTGATAATTTGCCATCACTACATTAGTTCCTAAATTTGTCCGAACTGCACCACTTTCATCAACAAGATAGTTTCCGCCAAGTTCAACCA
The DNA here is from genome assembly GCF_000155555.1 of Coleofasciculus chthonoplastes PCC 7420. Lineage (GTDB taxonomy): Bacteria > Cyanobacteriota > Cyanobacteriia > Cyanobacteriales > Coleofasciculaceae > Coleofasciculus > Coleofasciculus chthonoplastes_A. The sequence continues at coordinate 237,318 of NZ_DS989853.1, read as the reverse complement.
GTTCAGGTTTAATCTCTCCGGAAATTCCAGGACCACAACGAGTAAAAGGGGAAGGTTGTGTTTGTTCAGCAATAGCCATTTCTGAGCCGACTCTACCTGTAATTAATGTATCAGGAACAATGGAACCAACCGTCAGTGCCAGTGCAGCCTGACTGGGATCAATAATTCGGGCTTCTTCATCAATAAAGTATTGGGGGTAAAGCTTTCCGTTATTAATATAGTCACGGACATCCTGAGGAGAGATATTCCCGGCACTAATAATAAAAACAATATCCTTTTCCCTGGAAAGCCTATCAATAGTACGAGCAATCCAGGAACGACGTGGAACCGTGCGTTTAGCTTCGGCATTCCACTTTCGATTAATAATGCCTACTGATAGATTAAATATCCGAACTCCCAGTGGAACAAATGTCTCTACAACTTCAGCGAGTACCCGAGAAAAAAGCCGAGGCTCTTCATCTTCCAACTGATTATTTTCATCTAGAACTCTAGCACTCGCAATCCATACTTTTCCTTCATTCTCAGCATCTCGATATCCATTAAGGGCATAATAGGATGCTAAAGAAGCAACACCAGAACCATGACCATGTTCATCATAGGGATTATCAGGTGCAGATCTTAGGAATGAATGCAAAAGATTCTCACGTACTACAGGCTGTAGAAATGGATTCCCTACCGTAACACCTGAATCAACAATGCAGACAATGGGGGCTTCCTCTGGAGGACTAATAAATCGCCCTAGCGTCTGAATGTCAAAATTTTGATAAATTGTATAAAAAGTTTCAAACTCTGGACGAGCATCAAACCAAAAAATTTTAGTTCGCCATTCTTTCTCTTCAACAAGACGTTGAAATATTTTTCCCGTACAACGAACAACAGCACGACAAGTTCCTTTGATCTCCTCATGCTCAAAAATGTTTCCATAAATTCCATTAGCAAATACTTTTTGTAAAGAAGAGCGAATCTCTACAAGTTCTTGCCTTTGCTGATTTTTGCCCTGCTGCAAAGACATCATCTCTATTTCACAGATAATCCATTCCTGTTGAATCAGAGTTTCATACTGCTCAAAAAAAAGCTGACAAAGACGATCTTTGGGATCTCCTTCCTGAATATTATTCAAATACGCTAAAGTTTCATTAGGAGCATGACCCTTTTTTAGAGCGCCTGAACCAAACTCATCAAGTTTAATTTCTAGTTGCTCCAGATTATCTGTACGAAGAACTGCCAACGTAAATTTTTCCGTTGACTCAGCAACAGGTTTTAAGCCTGTCCCAGAAAGAGAAATGGGTATGTCATGTTCAACTTTAATCAGCGTTGACTTTCTTTCTTTGTCAGACATCTGTTTAAGTTGACGAGACAGATTTTTTACTTTTGGAATAAGACGACTGGCAATTTCCTGGCGACGAGCTAATATCTCTGGTGGTAGCTCAGGACGACGAGGTTTATCTTTACGACGAGCAGCAATTTCTGGTTGAGTTAAAGATAAGAGTGGAAAATCATTATTCATTGAGTTACTTCTTCTCCTTTAGCTCTAGCCGCATTAGTCACTTTTTTATAATCTCGAAGTTGATCGGTAATGTCTCTAGTTTGGAGGCTTTCTCTACCTTCTAAAATCATAGTTTTAATCGCTTCTACTGTGATGCGCTGAATATCAGCGTATGAAAGTGAGTTCATATTTTTGGCTATGTATTCAGGTGAGCCATCAAAATGGATTCCGCCCAAAAGCGTTTTCAGATAAACTTCTCTTTCACCTTTACCGGGCAAAGGAAATTGGATAATATCATCGAATCGCCTCCATAATGCTGGATCAAGTAAATACTGATGATTACTGGCAGCAATCACCAAGCTTTGACTTGAGTGAAAGTTGTCCATTATCTGCAGAAGACTATTGACAACCCTCTTGAGTTCACCTACATCATTGGGATCATCACGATTTTTGCCAACAGCATCAATTTCATCGAGTAAAAGTACTATCGGTGTGTTGTTGGCAAGATTGAATACACGATGAAGATGAGACGCTGTGTCTCCCAGAAAACTAGATATAACAGTACTAAGTTGCAAGATCCCTACAGGCAGACCCAGTTCATAAGCTAAATACTTTGCGGTGAAAGTCTTTCCACAACCAGGAGGTCCCCAGAAAAGTAGCTTGGTTTTGGGAGAATAACCATATTTAGCGAGTTCTTTACATTTACGATGTTCATTGAGAACACGATCTATTTTAGCTTGAGTTTCCCTGCCCAATATAATTTTGGTCTGATCGACTGAACTTTCTTCTAGTGTAACTAATTCATTCCCACTACGACGGTCTTTAGGCAGTAAGGTTAACCCATTATTAGAACTTTTTTTCAAGTTACGATTTTGTCCTAATGCTTTCTTCAAATCTTTTGCTACAGCATGATGGTTTGCAGCCAGTTCTTCCGCGATAAGCGATTCGGCTGCTTTGTAAAAAGCCGCATCATTTTGCTCGCGGAATGCTTGGAACAGCCTTTTCAGTTGCTCGCTAGCTACTATCATAATATTTCATACAATTATTGTTGTAGTTATCTAGGACTATTTTAATACAAAAATAGATTGAAGTCCATAGATCACTTAAAAAAATTAACCGTAATTTTCCTCCTAAGCTGGTTGCACTAAATTTTGCGAATTCAATTACATCAAACTATAAAGCTGTCAATAGTTATGCCGAATAAAATTAGAATTTTAGTCAATTATTTTTTTCTTTGTTTTTTTATTATCGAGGCTTTTATTGTTTATTTGTTAGTAGTTTATCATGACTACTCTAGGAGACTTGAATAGACTTTGCGGGAGACGCGATACCTTGGGATGGCTATCCGCTTTACCCACCCAATCCCCTCTTCCCGCCTAACCCGGACAGCCAATACTCTAAACTGAGAGATCGATCATTTAAAAAAGGGAACCTCACGATGCGACTCTCTCAAATGCTACTCGTCACCCTCCGGGAAGACCCAGCCGAAGCCGAAATCCCCAGCGCTTTCTGGCAAAGTGGATGCCTGATGCACAGTTCGAGGTAGTTTTCGATGCGGATGCGATGACTTCTACCGCTAAAGAGTGACATTGTATCCCATTTTGTAGGGGCGCCTCGTCTTGCGCCCTCTAAGGTTGCGGTTCTAAACGATAGGTTTAAGGGCGTATGCCATACGCCCCTACAGTCATGTTGTTGGTAATGTGGGAAGGATTGAGGCGCGATCGCACTCCCTCTCTCAGCCTAACTCTATCCCGGTTTCTGCCTAGTCTTGAGACACCGGATGAACTGATACCGCCTCAATCGATATCGTCGGGTAAGTCGTTGATTGAGAGTCCCCCCTTCTCCAATAAAGCTTGTAGCCGCTTTATTTGGGAAAAAGTGAACTTAATGCGCTGATGTTGACCCCGTTCATAGCGACTGATCGTACTAGCCGTTATCCCTAGTGCTTGTCCTAGTTCCTCTTGTGTTAACCCTAAGTATTCACGAAGTTCTTTGAGAGTTGTCAATTTAGGGTTGCTATTTGAGTTTGGATGTTCTACCATCTTATTAACTGACTATGCGAAACGCACAGTTAAGACCAAAGGCTGACGGGGAAACGCATAAGGGAAGTCCCTACACTTCCTGTTTCCCTGCCTATCTATCGGTAGTTTCTCACACGACGCCCGATTAGGAGGTGATGCAAAAGAGGATGAGTTCCAATTCAAGGCTTTAACACCGGATGCGTATTTTCCAAAAATAACGGGCGATCGCATATTGTTTATGCCCAATCGCCCTTGACTAAAAAACACTAACTCAAATCATAACAATGAAACACACTCAATGGCTTCGCCTCCAAGCTGAAGGCGACAGGATCGTTGCGTCTTTTCGTGCAGATGGGTTCAACTGTAGCAAACAGCCACGCCGCCTGTCTTGGCGCATTAGCAAAGATTCGATGACTTATCGGTTAACTTGGCTACCCACGCCAATCAGCGAATGGAGTCTCTTACCCAATGATGGAACGCCACAGCGAGAGCGACTTTTAGCGATAATTCATTCTATCTTGGAGCATCGGGGATGTGGGCGCACAGCCGAACCCTCCCCAGAGTCTAACCATAGCTTTTGGCATCAACAGCATTATCCTTGGACACTGGTGAGGCTTTTGCCCAATGCTCAACATTATACGGTTGGTCGGTTCTACAGTCGCACTGAAGCCCAAAATCATCAGCGCTTTTTGGGAAAGTGGATGCCTGATGCACAGTTTGAAGTGGTTTTTGATGCGGATGCGGTGACTTCTACTGCTCAAGAGTGACATTGTATCCAATTTGGGTAGGGGCGCAAGGACTTGCGCCCTCTAAGGTTGCGGTTGTACCCGATAGGTTTAAGGGCGTATTGCTATACGCCCCTACAGTTATGTGGTTTTGTCATCTGGGAAGGATTGAGGCGCGTACACGCGCCCCATAATGTCCTAACAAATACTCTATATTAGAAGGCATCCAGAGAACCTTGTCCGGATGCCAGTTATTTCAATAGTTTCGACAAGACCGAGTTAGCTTTTCTTGTGCTTTCTGGAATACTCTCGCTTGAGTAAAGCTCCAAAGCCTAGTGCTGTAGCTGAACCAAGGATAGTGAGAGGTTCGGGAACAGATTGTGCAGGAGGAGTAGTAGTAGTTGTGACCGTTAAAGAATTTACAACAGTTACTATTGAACCAGACTCACCTGACTGGGATTGTCCCAAATTTGAATTAATATTTCCGGGTGGAACAAATTCGATGCTCCCTACTTTCAGTTGATAGGCGGAAGGAGAAGAAGGAAGCGGTAATCCAACATTAATAGGTAGTGGCGCAGATTGCTGGAAGCCTAATAAAATATCAGTTTGCGTATCTCCTTGTGTTGCAAATATGAACCCACCACCACAACAAGGAATTCCCTCCAAGTCTAATATGGAAGCGGAGTCAGGCGTAAAGGTTCCACCAACAGAAGGAGTAATAATATCAGAACCCGGCGGAACTAAACTCTCAAATCCTACACCCCCACCTTGAAATTTAAAGTCCGAGATTGCACCTGGAAAGATTAATCTAGATCCTTCCTCAACGCCAATAACATCTGTGTTCAAGGTAAACGAAAAGTTGCCACTTGTGGATGTGGTTCCTTCAAAGTAAAGCTGTTCGGCATAGGCTGGCAAAGTTTCTATACCTAGCAGGCAATATGCCATTCCAGAGACAATTGCAAATTTTATACCATTCATCTTAAGAATCCTACTGGTTAACGCGATTTTAACAAGCCCGTCCTAACTGAGCGGGCTAGGATATGGTAGTTGTGCAGGGACTTACCAGCTAAGGTGAGTTTCTGAAGTGTACGAAGTTATTCTAACGCTCAATCGCACCCCACTCCATCCCTCCTTCCCAAATAACCCGGACAGCCAATACTCTAAACTGAGAGATTGATCATCTAAACAAGGGAACCTCACGATGCGACTCTCTCAAATGCTACTCGTCACCCTCCGGGAAGACCCAGCCGAAGCCGAAATCCCCAGCCATAAACTCCTGGTTCGCGCCGGCTATATCCGTCGCATCGGTAGCGGAATCTACGCTTATCTCCCCCTGATGTGGCGCGTCTTGCAAAAAGTCTCCCAAATTGTTCGGGAAGAAATGAACGCCACTGGCGCCCAAGAATGCTTACTTCCCCAACTCCAACCCTCTGACCTGTGGCGAGAATCTGGGCGCTGGGACACCTATACTAAAGCAGAGGGGATCATGTTCGCCCTCAGCGATCGCCAAAACCGAGAACTCGGACTCGGACCAACTCACGAGGAGGTGATTACCACCATCGCCCGTGAGATGATCCGTTCCTATCGCCAACTCCCCCTCCACCTCTACCAAATTCAAACCAAGTTTAGAGATGAAATCCGCCCTCGGTTTGGACTAATGCGGGGACGAGAATTCATTATGAAAGACGGCTACTCCTTCCACGTCAATGAAGACAGCCTAAAAAAAACCTATCAGGACATGGATCAAGCCTACCGCAACATGATCAGCCGTTGCGGTTTAGCCTTTCGCGCCGTGGAAGCAGATTCTGGCGCGATTGGCGGTTCCGGTTCCCAAGAATTTATGGTTCTGGCGGATATTGGCGAAGATGAGATTCTCTACACTGAGGATGGGAACTATTCTGCCAACGTGGAAAAAGCCAGTTCCCTCCCGGCTGATCCTCAACCGTCTCCCTTTGAGACTTACGAAAAACGGGAAACCCCCAACACACCCACCATCGACTCCCTGTGTAAATTCCTCAACTGTTCGCCAACCAATGTCTTGAAAAATGTCCTCTATCAAGCCGTTTATGACAATGGGATGACAGTACTGGTAATCGTCAGTATCCGAGGCGATCAAGAGGTTAACGAGGTAAAATTGCAAAATGAATTAGTCCGTTTAGCCGATCAATATAACGCCAACGCCCTCCTCGCCCTAACGGTTCCCGACGCCACCACCCAGGCAAAATGGGCATCTAAACCCCTCCCTGTCGGCTATATCGCCCCAGATTTAGATGATGATTATATCCGTCCTGCTAGCGATGTCGCACCGCGATTTGTACGCTTAGTTGATAATACAGGGGTTGACTTGAAAAATTTTGTCACTGGGGCGAATGAAACCAACTATCACATTGTTGGTGCGAACTGGGGTGAACCCTTTCCCTTACCTAAACAGGTGGTAGATTTGCGGACAGCCAAAGCAGGCGATCGCGCGATTCATGATCCCAGCCAAATTCTACACAGCGCTAGGGGAATTGAAGCCGGACATATCTTTCAGTTAGGCACAAAATATTCTAAAGCCATGGGTGCGACGTACACCAACGAAGCGGGGGAAGAAAATCCCTTGTATATGGGATGTTATGGTGTAGGCGTATCGCGACTGGCGCAAGCCGCTGTAGAACAATCCTATGATAAAGATGGCATTATTTGGGCACCCGCGATCGCACCCTACCACGCGATTATTACTGTTCCCAATATCTCCGACACCAAACAGATGGAAGCCGCCGAGACACTTTACCAGCAGTTATGGCAAGCTGGTGTAGAAACTTTACTTGATGACCGGAATGAACGGGCGGGTGTGAAGTTCAAAGACGCCGATCTGATTGGCATTCCCTATCGTATCGTCACCGGGCGATCGCTGAAACAGGGTAAAGTGGAAGTTGCAGTGCGGGCAACGCACCAGTCTCAAGAATTGCCCCTGGATCAGGTGGTTTCTACGCTTAAACAATGGCTTGATGCGGCATTAACGTAACCTCCACAATTAATACTGAAATGAATAAGGCAGCACTGACTCGATTCATCATAGTGGCACTTTATATTTCTGCCTTTATGGGTGTGATGTTGGGTCTAGTCGGTGGATTTCAGACAGGGATTGCCTGTACTGCCCTTGTTTTTTTCTCTATCCTTTCCTATAAGTATCCTCGCATCGGATTATGGGGACTGCTGATCTATCTTCCTTTCAGCGGGAGCATTATTTATTCGCTGGGTGATGTTTACCAATCCATGGGTGAGAGCATCACCTACTCCGGGAATCATCCCCTCTTTCATCTGATCAAAGATGCATTTTACATTCCCGCCTTAATTGCCCTGATTCAGTCGCGGGATTCGTTCTGGAAACTATTACCGCGATCGATTCTCAAACCTTTATTAATCGCGATCGCGGTTGTGCTAGGGGTGGCGTTAATTACGTTTCTGTTGATTAATGTCCCCCAGGAGTTTGATCTCCAGGTCAAAGGAAGCCCGTTTCTGATGGGAATTCTGGGATTAAAAGGGCTGGTGGGGTATATTCCCTTACTGTTTTGTGGGTATTATCTGATTCGCGATCGCACAGACTTATTTTTCCTAACTCGTTTACACATTATTCTAATCTTGATCTGCTGTAGCTTGGCGTTTCTGCAATACCTGTGGCTAGTTACTGGTTTATGTCCCAGTAGCAATAGTTTGACGGGAGAAGCTGTTTACAGAGCCAGTTTGCAGGCAAGATGTTTAGTCGGCGGTTCTCTGTTATACAATACTAAAGTTGGGTTAATTCGTTTACCCGGTACATTTGTCGCGCCCTGGCAATGGGGGTGGTTTCTGATTTCCAGCGCTTTTTTCACCTATGGGGCGAGTGTTAGTGATCCGTCTCGTCGTTGGCGACTCGTGGGATGGGTGGCGATGGTTGCAGTCTTGGCAGTAGCGGTCATTTCAGGTCAACGCATTGCCCTCGCGATCGTTCCGGCGACGTTTGTTCTGTTAGTATTACTCACGGATCGGCATAAGGGATGGCTACCGATTAAATTAGGAATTGGGGTGCTTTTAGCGATTTGGATTACTCGAACGTTGGGGAAGGTAGAAGAACGAGTGATTAGTTTTGTTGATCGCTGGGAGGCGTCTCCACCGCCTACGTTTATGCTGGATCAATTTAAGTGGGTATTGAGTAGACAAGAGGGATTATTAGGACATGGTTTAGGACGAGCGACTAATGCTGCCCGTCGCCTAGGAGAAACTCAACTGATTGAAACCTATTATGCCAAATTGTTTTACGAAATTGGTCCGATTGGGGTTTTGGCTTTTCTGGCGCTGGTGTCTTTGCTGACGTTTTTGACGTTTAAGGCATATCGGTCAGTTCAAGATGCGTCTTTACAACGGTTAGGGTTGTGTCTTTGGGTGTTTGTTTTATTTATTAGTTATAACACCTATTATTATCCTCTGGCTGTCGATCCCGTGGAGGTTTATTATTGGTTTTTTGCAGGGGTTTTGCTCAAGTTACCGCGACTTGATGATCTGGTAGGTTCTGAAAGACTATGTTCTGATCACAAAGATGCTTAGCCTAGAACCTAGGGTAGGGCGCACGTCAGTTATTGGTGTTAACTTAAGATGAGAAGCGGGGGAAGCTGGGGGAGCTGGGGGAGCAGAGGGAGCTGGGGTAGCAATGGTACATTTTCCCTGATAGTGGTGTAAGGATATGAAAGGGTTTGACCTTTTTTCCTTGAAGAAGAGCAACTATCAATACCACTCAAAGCCTTAGCCTTGATAGTTAATGGTTTCGGCTTTATGCAGCAAACCCTAAGCTAGTCCGCGCAGGCGGACTTTGTTTGTGTAGCTGCGACTTCGAGTCGCCAGGGCTTCTAGTCTTATTACCGAGGTTTTAAAACTTGCCAAAGGATAAAAATAGTAAAGCCGATATAGCCAAACACGACGAGCCAATCCTGCCAATTATTAGAATTTGTGAAAACATTATTACCCATTTTGATTTTAGATTTGAGTTTGAGGTTAGGCGACAGGGCGACCCGAGTTTATTGAGTGGATTGGGGGTGTTCATTGATATTAGCGGGTCGCCCCTACAACTGTTTATTTATGTTGGTAAGCTGTTCGGCATTTAAACCTTAATATCAATAATGGCGTAATCCTTGTAGTGCGAGCATCTTGCTCGCTACCCATTCCCAATTTAAATGCATGACAGCTTACCCAATTTAAATGCATGACAGCTTAGTTAGCCTCTACAAATTATTACTTTTTTTAACGCGAACTATTTTGATATCAAAGAATGCCTGGGAGATTCTAGAAGAAACTACAAATAAACTCTCCAGCGCCGTCCGGTTCAAATGAAACCACCAATCCATCCTGGCGAATCCGGGTGCGATCGCGACAATTATATATCTCTACAGGACGTTTTACCCCATCAATACTCACGGCGGCTCGATACCGCCAATAATACTTGGCGGAACGCTTGATACTCAGGATACAAATATTGTGATCCTTGATTGTGCGACACACCGACGCCTCAGCCGGAAATGCCACAGTCCACGATAATACCAATAATCCCAGTACAGCTATCCATTTTTCCATATTTGAATTATCTTAATTCTTCTATGCGATCGCGTCTGAATCGTTGGTACACCAACTGAATTCGACGGGATGACTAGATGCCAGTCAATCATTCACCCGATCACAGGGATAAGCCCCTGCTCCCAGACGTAGCATGCTACGTCTCTACACCCCAGCGCTTTGATAGATGGGGATTATCGCTTTGATTATCAGATTGTCTAATTGCTTTGTTTGAACTTTACCATCAAACCATTACACTATAGACTAATCTTAGAAAACTTCAAAAAAATTAACCGTTAAGTAAAAATACCTGTTTATCAGGGTCTCTTCACGACGCCATATAGCACTGAAGAGAAAATTTGTATACCCCCAAGAGGTCATGTCGATGACTCAGTTTTTCCTTGACTCTGCCTGGTTAATACCTTGCTATGCCCTATTAGGTGCAATTTTAGCCGTCCCTTGGTCTCCGGCAATTATAAATCGTACCGGACCGAGACCCGCAGGCTATATTAATATGTTGATGACCTTCATCGCTTTTTTGCATGGGTTGTTGGCATTACTCGCCATCTGGAATCAACCGGCTCAATCGGTGGTGATTCCCTGGCTACAGGTGGTTGATTTGGATTTATCCATTCCCGTAGAAATGTCGGCGGTTACGATTGGGGCGACGATGGTGATCACTGGGTTGAATTTCCTCGCCCAAATCCATGCTATTGGTTACCTAGAAACCGATTGGGGATGGGCGCGTTTCTATTCGTTGCTGGCATTGTTTGAAGCGGGAATGTGCGCCCTTGTTCTGTGTAATTCCTTGTTTTTCAGCTATATTATCCTGGAAATTCTCACGCTGGGAACCTATCTTTTGGTTGGATTTTGGTTTAATCAATCCTTGGTGGTAACCGGGGCGAGAGATGCATTTCTAACCAAACGGGTGGGCGATTTAGTCCTATTAATGGGGGTCATTGGTATCTATCCCCTATCCAAAACCTGGAATTTTTCGGAATTGGCAGACTGGGCAAGTACGGTTAATCTTGATCCGAAAGTCGCTGCATTGGTTGGTTTAGCATTACTGGCTGGTCCGATGGGTAAATGCGCTCAAGTTCCCCTGCATTTATGGTTAGATGAAGCCATGGAAGGACCGGTTCCTAGCACCATTTTACGGAATGCGGTGGTGGTCTGTACGGGGGCGTGGGTGTTGATTAAATTGCAACCTGTTATCGCCATATCTCCGGTTGCGGTATCCGCTGTCATTTTAATTGGTGCGGTAACCGCCGTGGGTGGTACGATGGTCGCGATCGCCCAAATTGATATTAAGCGTACTCTGTCCTATCTGGTCAGCGCTTATTTGGGATTGGTGTTTATTGCGGTGGGTACAGGACAAATCCAAACCGCCCTGTTGTTATTGTTGACCTACGCCGCCGCCATGGGGTTATTGGTGATGAGTACGGGGACGGTTATTTGGAACAGTATTACTCAGGATGTGACGCAATTGGGTGGGTTATGGGCGAAGCGCCCTGCTTGTGGCTTGTCTTACTTGGTGGGGGCGGCTGGATTGATTGCGGTTCCTCCTCTGGGCGGATTTTGGGCGTTTTTACAGTTGGGGGATTCTCTGTTTACCAGTCACCCGAAATTATTTGCCCTGGTGTTAGTGGTGAATGCGTTAGCGGCGTTTAGCCTCTTGCGTGTTTTCGGGTTAGTCTTCGGTGGACAAGCTAAACAAATGGCACAGCGATCGCCTGAAGCTCATTGGCCCATGGTCTTCCCTATGATACTGCTGATGGGGTTTACCTTGCACGTTCCTTTACTGTTAGCCACCTGGAATCTGTTACCAGAATGGGTAAGCGTGAATCCGACGGTGGCGGCTTCGCTGATGTTATCGAGTGCGATTGGTGGCGGTGCAGCCGTGTATCTGTATCTGAGTAGCCAGGTGGAAAAGCCGATTCGATTTGGTTCAAAGGACCTGCAAGACTTTTTTGCCTACGATTTATATACCCAAAAGTTATATCGGGGAACCGTAGTGTTTCTGGTGGATTTGATATCGAGAACCATTTCTTGGGTTGACCGCTATATCGTGGATGGTTTGGCTAATTTAGTCGCCTTTATGACGATGTTTAGTGGGCAAAGCTTGAAGTATAATGTTTCAGGTCAAACCCAGTTTTATGCGTTGACGATTTTGTTAGGAGTCGCATTGTTTGGCTTTCTATTAAGTTTGCCAATCCTATCGCGCCTCTCCCTAATTATTGGTTCGTAGTTGCGCTGTCTGCGCCCTACAAATCACAGGACTGACGACAAACGCTTAAGGATGGTAATCAGAATGAAGTGTCAACCAATTAGATAGAAGCAAGGAATGATAACGGTGTATACACCGATAAGACGTGTCATAGCGCGTCTTCAGTTTTGAGAGTTTCGGGGCGGGTGAAACTGGAATCATTTCTGGTTAGTTAGAGATTAATAAACTCGCCCTTATTAAGTGGAAGCATTTTGAGTTGGAATTTTTGACGGGCTTATGCTGAGTACGCTGATTGGGTTACCTGTTGTTGGTGCGATTATAGTTGGATTTCTGCCGGGAGAAGTGGCAAAAACTCGACTCCGGGCGATTGCTTTGGCGGTGGCGACGGCGATTGTTTTGGTGACGTTGTGGCTAGCCACGCAGTTTGATATCACCTATTCCGGTTGTCAGTTTCAAGAGGAGTTGACCTGGATTCCGCAATTGGGATTATCCTACAAGTTAGGGGCGGATGGTTTATCGTTTCCGTTGCTGGCGTTGGGGAGTTTGTTGAATTGGGTGGTTATTTTTAGTAGCCGCGTTGATGTGGAACGGCTGCGCCTTAAATATGCCCTGATTTTGTTGGTGAATGCAGGGGTTACTGGGGCGTTTCTGGCACAGAATTTGTTGCTGTTTGTCCTGTTCTATGAATTGGTGTTGATTCCCTTGTATTTGTTAATCGCCATTTGGGGGGGAAGCAAGCGGGAATATGCGGCGATGAAGTTTCTCATCTATACTGCGGTTTCCGGGATTCTGATTCTGGCGGCATTTTTGGGGATTACATGGCTGAGTAATTCCACTAGCTTTAATTATGAGGCGATTCAAACTCAAGGGTTATCGTTAACCACTCAGTTGGTTCTGCTAACCATTTTATTGGTAGGATTTGGGATTAAAATTCCCCTGGTTCCCTTACATACCTGGTTACCCGATGCTTATGTGGAAGCGTCACCTGTGGTGGCGATTCTGTTAGGGGGTGTGGTGGCGAAGATGGGAACTTATGGGTTGGTACGCTATGGGTTACAATTGTTTCCCGAAGCCTGGTCATTGGTAGCGCCGGGATTATCAATTGTTGGCGTGGTGAGTGTATTGTATGGTGCATTGAGTGCGATCGCCCAAAAAGATATTAAACGAATGGTGGCGTATAGTTCCATTGGTCACATGGGGTATATCGTTGTCGCCGCCGCTGCGTTAACGCCGTTGAGTCTTTTGGGGTGTGTGATTCAGATGGTGAGTCATGGGATGATTCTGGCGATTCTGTTTTATTTAGTTGGGGTGGTGGAAACTAAGGTGGGAACTCGCGAGTTGGATGTTTTGAATGGGTTAATGAATCCAACGCGGGGTTTACCCTTGGTGAGTGCGTTACTGATTTTAGGCGGAATGGCAAGTGCGGGGATTCCCGGTTTAGTCGGATTTGTGGCAGAGTTTCTGGTGTTTCAAGGAAGTTATGTGGTGTTTCCTTGGCAAACCATTTTATGTATTTTTGCGTCCGGGTTGACGGCGGTTTATTTTGTGATTCTGCTGAATCGCACTTGTTTTGGCAAACTGGATAATCGTAAGGCTTACTATCCGAAAGTTCTCTGGAATGAAAAGGCACCTGCGATTATTTTGGCGGTGATTATTTTCTTCCTGGGAATTCAACCAACTTGGTTGGTTCGGTGGACAGAAACGACGACGAATGCGATTGTTTCTGCGGTGCCGACTCAGGTTGATCAGAAGGTGGCGATGGCGGATTCGTCATTAGTTATTCGTCATTAGTAATTCGTCTTATGTAGTTCTTTGAGGTGAACAACGGGCGGGTTTTGTAGCCAAGCTAGGGACAGCAATTAATATTAATCCCTAAACCCGCCCCTACAGGATTAAACACCATTTCCTTGAACAACGTCTTATGTCGTTCTTTGAGGTGAACAATGGGCGGGTTTTGTAGCCAAGCTAGGGACAACAATTAATATTAATCCCTAAACCCGCCCCTACAGGATTAAACACCATTTCCTTGAACAACGTCTTATGTAGTTCTTTGAGGTGAACAACGGGCGGGTTTTGTAGCCAAGCTAGGGACAACAATTAATATTAATCCCTAAACCCGCCCCTACAGGATTAAAAATCATTTCCTTGAACAACGTGAAGGGTCAACACTAAAAACTTGATAACCATGGTACAAACTCCAACAAAACCAGCAACGAAATTACCCCCGTCTCAGCATGAATTGGCGGATATTGTTCACCGCTTGGAAGCTGGGGGGGCGATGGTTCCCGATACGCCAGAAAATTTGATGCAAATTATTGGCATCTGGAAGGCGTATGCGGTGCCAATGGATTTCTATTGGCGGGATTTGCTTTATATTGGCGAACGAGTCTTTTTGAATCCGTTTCCCTTCTTTAAATATTTCCTGCCCAAAGAATATTTAGACCTCCATAATCATTATGCGGGGGATGATGCCGATTTACGGATTTGGCGCGGTCAAGCAACGGCGCATCCGGAACTTGTGGAATTTATTGAGACAGGGGAAACCCAGAAAATGCCCAAGTTATTGCATCACTTGTGGCATGACCGGATTAATATGGAGTTTGCTGAAGCTTGTATGCGGGCAATGCTTTGGCATCGGAATATGTACGCCCCAGTGAATCAGTTTGATCCTTATCTGGATACCCAGGAGTATAAGGACAATGCGAATCGGGCAATTGAGGCGTACTTTAAGGGAAATCCTGTGATGCTGGGATGGCATAAGCTGTTCCCAGAAATGTTTATCGAACAATGTCGTCAGGCGTCCTATTATAGTCTTTTGGGGCTATTCTGGGAAGTGATGGCACCGGTGTTCTTTGAGGTGTCTGATCTCTACGATGAAGGAAAAATCACCTCTGTCCCCGAAGCGATGAACTTTTTGGTGAATGGGATATTCGCGATCGCGGGTCGTCCGATCTATCATCATGTGTATGTCAAAGGGGAATGCTATGAGGTGATTCCCAAGTCCAAGGGGTTTACCTGGCTGTATGAGGCGGCGCTTCCTTATGTAGAGGCGGTATTTTATCGCACGGCACCGTTTAGGGGTACGAAGTCCTATAATGCCCAAGCAGGGGAAGTACCGACTGATCAGAAAGACTTCCATTATGGGGTTCTTTATGCCGATAAATTCCCCGTGGGTTCGGCGGGAGTTCCACCCACCTTACTGATGCAGGATATGTTACATTTCTTACCGCCTTATCTGCGAGACTTCTATGAAAAGCGCTGTCGCCGTGAAAGTGATATCCTGAATCAGATTGGTGTTACCTTTCAGCGATCGATGTATTGTGTGACATCGGCGGTATTTCAGGCGTTGCGAACAGCACTGCTGTATCCCTTAGATGACCCGAATCCGAAGCATTTACAGGCAAATCGGGCATTTTTTGAAGCGCAATTAGACCGATTCTGTCGCCCGGAGTATGGAATCCGGGAGGCGGCGCGGTTAGGGTATATTCAGACTGCCGATTATCGGTAATTGACCTCTCCGAAAATCCCAATGCCTTTGTCTGACTGGCTTTTTTGATAATTCTTTTCCCAGAGTGAAAATAGAGCGATAGTTTACCGCTCTATTTTCACTTTCGGAAGGACAAAGGCTGAAACTCTTACAGTCAGAGAGTTTGACAATTTGGCCCTAAGACATGAATTTCTATCAGTTTCTCAACGCTCAAATGCTTGGCAGCAAAGGCTTTCAGTAATCAGGTTTGATGGTTCTTTTCCCAGAGTGACAATAGAGCGTTACTTTGGACGCTCAGCAAAAACACGTATTTGATAGTTACGCTTATAGAGAGCATACACTTGGCAAATAGTGTCAAATCCTTTTTGTCCTAATATCGAGTAAATCTCTCTGTATCGATATGGCCATTTATGCCGAATCACATCAACACAGATATTTACATAACCAGCTGCTTTGAACAAGTTACCCAGTGTGAGAGGATTCCAAGTGTAAAGATGCTGATTAATATCATTGTCATGATAGGCTTCATCTGCTCTCTGATGTGGGACAACAAATATAGCTTTCCCATCCGGATGCATTTTATTAAGAAGGGATTTCAGTATGTTAAAAGGACATTCGACGTGTTCTAAAGCGTGGTTAGAGATCACGACCGTCGCAAATCCATCAGGGACATCTTCCAGATACTTATAAGTTTTGATACCATTTTCGTTAGCTTGTGCACGAGCTACGTCATTGATTTCAACGCCAAGTTTTTGAGTGCAATCGATATTTTTTAACAAGTAGCCCCCACCACAACCAAAGTCAAGTACAGAGTCAGCCTGTTGAATATAATCTTTGAATTTAAATAAATTAGCTACTCCACCAAATGCACCAATATTTTTTTGCCAATTGAAATAATCTGAATCATACATATTTCCATGCGGTTACCTACCTGACCATTTTACCATTGACAGGGAAGCTGTTCGACATTTAGATTGGTATACCTCAATCTCAAGCAAGGTAACAGGGAATACACAATCTGAATGTGTTTTAGCTGAAGACAAGGCTTAATCCACACATTCATCAACCATGAAACAGACTACTGTAGGGCTTGCTGCACAAACTGTAAACCCTTATCAATCAAGGCTTTGAGGCGTATGAAAACTTGCTTTTCTGCCCGTAAATCTGGTAAAATCTCTCAAAACCCTTGCACTCCCGATCTGGTAGATGTACCGAAAAGTTGAGGATACCCGCTTGATGAACTTTTTGGTGAATGGGATATTCGCGATCGCGGGTCGTCCGATCTATCATCATGTGTATGTCAAAGGGGAATGCTATGAGGTGATTCCCAAGTCCAAGGGGTTTACCTGGCTGTATGAGGCGGCGCTTCCTTATGTAGAGGCGGTATTTTATCGCACGGCACCGTTTAGGGGTACGAAGTCCTATAATGCCCAAGCAGGGGAAGTTCCCAGTGATCAGAAAGACTTCCATTATGGGGTGCTTTATGCCGATAAATTCCCCGTGGGTTCGGCGGGAGTTCCGCCCACATTGCTGATGCAGGATATGTTACATTTCTTACCCCCTTATCTGCGAGACTTCTATGAAAAGCGCTGTCGCAGTGAAAGTGATATCCTGAATCAAATTGGCGTTACCTTTCAGCGATCGATGTATTGTGTGACATCGGCGGTATTTCAGGCATTGCGAACCGCACTGTTGTATCCCTTAGATGACCCCAATCCGAAGCATTTGCAGGCGAATCGGGCATTTTTTGAAGCGCAATTAGACCGATTCTGTCGTCCAGAGTATGGAATCCGGGATGCGGCGCGGTTAGAATATATTCAGACGGCTGATTATCAGTAATTTATTTCCATCAACCTACTTACCAGATCCCCGACTTCTTAAAGAAGTCGGGGATCTCTGTCTAACACAGAAATATACCCATAGATATAGGTGAAAAAATTAAAATCTGCATAGTCTAGTTTTAAAACGGATTAACGTTAGTTTTAATAAGACGCTAATCCCACAAGAGTAAAGGGATTGGTGTATGAATATTACAGAATTAACTCATCTTCCAGCCAAGCTTCTACAATCTAAAATTAGGATGCTTCCATCGAGTTGGAGTCATCACAAGTTTGATCAGAAGGAGTAAAACGATGAAAAATGAAGAAAATGAAGCCAACCCCCTTCTTGATCAAGTTGTGGCATTACAACAACAAGTGGGCGAGTTGGATGACAAGGTTAATCATTATGAACAGCAACTGGCGCAGGAAAGAGAAACGCGCCAGACAGTAGAAACCCGCTTACAGAAAACGGAGGAACGCCTGTCTTTGGTGCTGCGGGCGACAAAAGATGCCATTTATGAGTGTGACTTAGAACAAGGTATCATTAGCTGGAACGCACCCTACAAGGAACTCCTAGGCGATCGCCCGGAGTCAACGGCATATTCCTGGGAATGGTGGATTGAACACCTGCATCCCGACGATCGCGAAGAGGTTGTTGCCAACTTCCAGGAGACACTCGCGGGTACAGGCGATCGCTGGGGGGCGGAATATCGGTATCAAAAGACAGATGGTAGCTACGCCCATATTTTAGATCGCGGCTATATTCTGCGGAATCAAACCGGGAAAGCTATTCGGGTAATCGGCACATTATTCGACGCCACCACCCAAAAACAGGTTGAAGCCGAATTACGCCAGCAGGAAGAATGCCTACGTCTTGCCAACGAACGATTCCAATTCGCTGCCCGGGCAGTCAATGCGCTAATTTATGATTGGCAGATTACCAGGAATCGCGTAGAACGAACCGATGGACTCACCAGCATTTTAGGCTATTCCCTCAGCGAAGCCGAACCCACTCTCAACTGGTGGCGCGATCGCATTCATCCTGATGATGGGGAACGAATAGATCAGGAGACAGCAACGGCGTTGAGTCAGGGGGATTCCTATCGCGTCGAATATCGGGTTCTGCACAAAAGCAACCACTATATTCATATCTTGGATCAAGGACTGGTGGTGACGCGAGATGATCAAGGACATCCCATTCGTGTGATTGGTAGCACCATCGATATTAGCGATCGCAAAGCCACCGAAGCCACTCTAAAACAACGGGAAACCGATTTGCGCTTAATTACAGATGCGGTTCCGGCGCTAATTGCTTATGTTGACTCCGATTGCCGTTACCGCTTCGTCAATCGCGCCTTTACCACTTGGTTTGGACATTCAGCCGAAAATCTAATTGGTCAATCGGTGGCAGATTTTGTGGGGGCAGAAGTCTATGAATACATGAGTCGGGATATTGAAGCTGCCTTAGCGGGTGAACCGATCAACGTAGAAATGTGGATGCCGTTTAAAGATGGAGGATCACGCTACGTTCGTCGCCAGTATATCCCAGATATTGATCCGCAAGGTCATGTCAAAGGCTTCTATGCCTTCATTAACGATATTACCGATCTCAAACAAATAGAAGCCGCCTTACGGGATAGAGAACAGCGCTTTAGCACCTTATTTAATGGCATGGAAGATTGGGTACTCGTTTATCCCCTCACTGCCGACAATCAACCGGGACAATTAATTGAGGTGAATGAACCAGCCTGTAAACGGTTAGGCTATACCCGCCAAGAACTCCTCACCTTATCGGTTGCGGATATTTTGGACATCCCCTTAGCCGATCTTCAAGTCAGTTTCCAGAAATTGTTGCAGGAGAAACGAGTGGTTGTCGAATCAGTACATCGTACCAAAGCGGGTCAACAAATTCCCGTTGAAGTGAGTTCCACCCTATTTATGCTGGATGGTTTGCCCACCGTTCAATCCATCTGTCGAGACATTACTGAACGTAAACAAGCCGAGTTAGCACTACGCAAAAGTGAAACGGTTCTCAATGCCTTTATTGCCAGTTCCCCCATTGGCATAGCATTTTTTGACCATGACTTACGCTATCTTTATGCCAATGAAGCCTTAGCCACGATGAATGGCGTCCCCCTCAGTCAACATTTAGGTCGTACTCTCTGGGAGGTTGTGCCACAGATGGCACCTGAATTTGCCCCCATGCTGGATCAGATTTTACAGACTCGGCAACCGAGGCTGAACTTTGAGTTTAGTGGTGAAGTTCAACCGGGTATTTATTGCCATGCTTTAGCCAATCACTTCCCGGTTTGCTTACCCGATGGTGAACTATTGGGAGTGGGTGTCACCATCATGGAAATTTCTGAACTCAAGCGGGTAGAAGGCGCTTTACGCCTGAGTGAAGCCTTTGCCCACGCCAGAGTGCAAGAGTTAGAAACCTTAATGGAAATTACCCCAGCGGCGCTTTGGATTGCCCATGATCCTGACTGTCATCAGATGACGGCTAACCGGACGGCGTATAATTTAATGCGGATGCCACTAGGTTCAGTGACAACTGCAACTCCTGTTGATGGTTCCTATCCCCTGCCCTTTAAACAATACAAAAACGGACAAGAATATATCCCCGAAGACTTACCGATGCAGCGTGCAGCCAGAACCGGACAAGAGGTGATTGATGAAATAGAATTTGTCTTTGAGGATGGCACAGTGCGCTTCATCTATGGCAAAGCCGTTCCCCTGTACCACGACTCTGGTGAGGTGCGCGGCGTGATTGGCGCATTTGTGGATATCACCGAACGCAAACAGGCAGAACGGGAGCATGAACAACTTTTAGCACGAGAACGCGCCGCCCGTGAAGAGGCAGAATCCGCCAACCGGATTAAAGATGAATTTCTGGCGATTTTGTCTCATGAGTTGCGTTCTCCCCTGAATCCCATCCTAGGATGGACAAAGTTACTCCGCACTCGTCAGTTCGATCCAGCCGCAACAGATAAGGCATTGGCAACTATTGAACGCAATGCCACGATTCAAATTCAGTTAGTGGATGACTTACTTGATGTTGCCCGAATTCTGCGCGGAAAAGTTGTCTTAACTCGTCACCGAGTTGATTTAGCGATCGCGATTAAAGCGGCGATTGAGACAGTGCAGTTGGCAGCAGAGGCGAAATCGATTCAAATTCAGCCTCATTTTATCGGTAAGGTGGGTTTGGTTGAGGGTGATTCCGGGCGATTACAACAAGTGGTGTGGAATTTACTCTCTAATGCGGTTAAGTTTACTCCATCCGGGGGACAGGTTGAGGTGACATTAGCAACGGTGGATGAGTTTGCCCAGATTACGGTAAAAGATACAGGTATCGGAATCTCTGCCGATATTCTTCCTCATATTTTCGACTATTTCCGTCAGGCGGACAGTTCCATGACTCGCCAATTTGGGGGATTAGGATTAGGACTCGCGATCGCGCGTCATCTTGTGGATTTACATGGTGGCATAATCCAGGCAGATAGCCCAGGGGAAGGACAGGGGGCAACGTTTACTGTCAGATTAGCCCTACTCCCGGATAAAAAGCAACGAATCAGACTTAACACCCATGATTGTCAGGGAACGTCCAATACCACTCCCCTGAAGGGGATACGAGTTCTGGTTGTCGATGATGAGGTAGACACACGAGAACTCCTCAGGATCATTTTGCAACAAGCTGGAGCAGAAGTGATCACAATGGCATCAGCCCAGGAGGTGTTATCACAATTTAACCAGTTAACTATTGATATCCTGGTGAGTGACATTGGCATGCCCCAAATGAATGGGTATCTTTTATTGCAACAGATTCGGGGCATGTCCTTACCCCAAGCGAATGTAGCTGCGATCGCATTAACAGCGTATGCAGGGAAATCCAATCAGCAAAAAGCCCTAGCCGCCGGATTTCAGCAGCATCTGGCAAAGCCTATTGACCCCAATGATTTGATCAAAGCGATCGCCCGGTTAGTTGAACAGAGAAATAAATGAGTAGCTTTACCTTAATTCCGTCTATTTGTCAATCCGCTTACAGGCTGATTCTATGAAACGTCTGTAAAGATTTCCTGACAACTTTGAAGAGTTGGCAAACTCTCCGGATTTTTCACCCATTGAGCGCCATTGGCTGATAAAACTGAATACTAGAGAACCCTAAATTTTGAGCCAAGCACTTTATCTAATCATGCCAACTCATCCCAAATAAAGCTGTCAACATTGTTACAAAACTTAAAAAAGGCTGACTCTACAGAGTTAACGACCAAGGTAAACCCTTCAATCAAGATATTAACTCCTGATTAATTTCAACGAGGATATCATTTCCAAACCATAGCATTACCCAACCTGTAGGGGCGACCCGCGCTTCATATTTAACAACACCAATCCACTCAATCAACTCGGGTCGCCCTCTTCTCCCACCTCTAGTTTGAATACAAGTTTGTAGGTAGATGAATTAGCTCTCCCTGAGGGGGAGTTTTTGTGTTTTTATGAACGTTTTAACTTCACAAAAACTTTATAGAAAGTTCATCTTAACTTTATTGATCTCCGTAAAAATACGGTTATAGTTAAATTGTGGTCAGAGAAAAGCAGCGAAACGAACCTCAAAAACACAGTCGTTTACGTAATTTCTCAGAGACTACACCGAAGCAATAGTAACCACCAAAAATATAAGTGTTACAACGTTTCGCAATCATCCTCAATCAGGATATTACCTCCTGATTAATTTCAACGAGGATATCATTTCAAAACCAACTATTTACGAAGGAGAAAATCTGATGGCTGTACAATTTGCAACAATTATCGCTGATACAACGGGTGGTAATAATTACTACGATTCCGATTTCTATGGTATTTCCTTTGATCAGGGTCTTCCAGACAGTTATATTCAATCAGTGACTCTAGATCTACGAGCAGGAAGCGATACAAATGCCTTTTTTGATTTTCCTGGTGGCAATTCCCCCTTTGGTCCTGTTTTAAGTACTCTCAACGGTTTAAATGCCAGCGACGTTACCTTCACTCCTAATACTGGAATATCACCCACACTAACTCTTAACTTTGCACCCAACTCTTTTGGTGTCGGTGATTCATTACGCTTTGGAGCAGACACAGACTGGCTTTCGGGTGGTTTCGGTATTTCATCAGAAAGTGGTGGTGCTTTTGGAGCGCAGGATGTTTCCTTTACTGTTACCTTGCAAGACGGCACGTCTTTCCTCTCCACCTTTGATACTGTTAGTTCTACTCAGTCTATAGCTGAAATCAGCACCCATGAATCAATTGTGGGAACTTCAGGAAATGATCAACTCAACGGTACATCGGCTAACGAGTTCATCCAAGGTTTAGGTGGCGATGATACGATAAATAGCAACGGCGGCGAAGATGTTCTCTTTGGTAACGCAGGTAACGATACAATTGCCGGAAGCCACGAGAGTGATTATATTGATGGCGGCGCTGGTAACGACCTTCTCTACGGTAACGGCGGCGGCGATACCATTTTCGGTCGCGGTGGCGATGACGGTTTATATGGTAGTTCTGCTACAGATTATCTCAACGGTGGTAATGGTGATGACACCCTTTACGGAAATGGCGGTCGAGACACCCTTATCGGTGGTCGTGGTGATGACTTAATCTACGGTGGTTCATGTCCTGATTATATTCTCGGTGGCGAGGGCGACGACATCATTTACGCCAATGGTGCCAACAATGGCGCTGACTACATTGATAGTGGTGTTGGTCAGGATACCATCTGGCTGGGTCACGGTGATGCCGATGTCGTCCTCTCAGAAGGAGTTGGATTCGATGTGATTAATAACTTCCAGCTTGGTCAGACCTCTCTAATCGTTAGTGATGTTAGTGCGTTGAGTTTCGCTGATGGTGCAAATGGTGCGGAAATCTATCAAGGCAGCGACCTATTAGCCACCGTGAGTTGGCAGTCTGCTAGCACATTTGCCAATAACACGAATGACATCTTTGTCGCTGTCGCTGCCTAGATATTTCGTCTGATGTTTTAGTCTTTCTTAGTCTGCATATTAGTCTAATCGAACCAAGCGGGAGATGCAACGTATCTCCCAATTTTTTTTGTCTCAGTCTTTGTCCGACTACTTAGGGGCTGCTGTGGTAGAGACGTTCCGGTGGAACGTCTTGTGGTGGGGAGAGGCAACAGGCAGACTTCGGCTAGCGCTCAGTCTAACACAGGCAACAGGCAACAGAGAAATATCCTGACGTATCGATTCGATAAGTAGTTGTAGGTTAGGTTTCCTGTCGTTAACCCCAGCGAATCAAGGGCTAAAGCCCTTACTACAAACTACGTATAGCAACGTGGCATAAGTGCATATCCCGGTAATCACCCAGAGATATAGAACAATGTACCTGGGATCAGCCATAGGATAATCCGATGCCGAACATCATCCAACTCGCCTCGAAAATAGACAAAGTTAAAGTCTATGCGGCTGGTGCAACCGTTAGCCGTATCGCCGATTTGCACTTAGAAAATGGAGAAACGCCAGAACAAATAGAAATTTCAGGACTTCCCCTGGCGCTAGATGATAGCAGTGTGCGAGTACAAGTTGAGGGAAATGCCAATCTGGTGATTCCTACTGATATTCGCATCAGTCTCGCGGTTTCCTCTCCCCAAGAACCCCCCAACTCCCCCGCCGAGGAACAACTGCACCAAGCCAAAGCTGAGGTGAGGCGAATTCAAGAGACGATTGCC
Source organism: Coleofasciculus chthonoplastes PCC 7420 (assembly GCF_000155555.1). Taxonomy (GTDB): domain Bacteria; phylum Cyanobacteriota; class Cyanobacteriia; order Cyanobacteriales; family Coleofasciculaceae; genus Coleofasciculus; species Coleofasciculus chthonoplastes_A. The sequence goes on along the minus strand of NZ_DS989853.1, from coordinate 213,272 downwards.
CTCATTGATAACGAAATCTCTGTCCTAAAACAGCTTCATGTACCCAATCAACCGAAAGCAGAACCGGGAAAAGCACCCCCCCCTTCACCCCTAGCCGCCCGATTAGCGATCGCGAATTTCCAAGATGAGCAAATCCGTAGCCGCATTCAGGAACGACGGGAAACCCAGAACAGCTTAAAGGAGGCAAAAACCCACTTAGACGAGTTATTACACAAACAGAAACTGGCGTCAACTGCCCAACAGGTGAAACCCCACGACTTGCGGAAAACCGTGATTATCAGCTTAAGTTATCCGGCGGAGGTGACAGTTTCCCAGCAACAGTTAATTGTCGAGTATTTCGTTCCTGGCGCACGCTGGACACCCACCTATTTATGCCGTTTAGAGAGTAGCACGAATACCGCCGCGATCGCAGTTCGGGCTTTTTTGTGTCAGCGCACAGGAGAAGATTGGTCTGGAGTTCGCTTGGAACTCTCAACCGCTAACCCGATGACGTGGTGTGAGTTACCAGAATTACCCTCACTGCGGTTAGGACGCACCCAACCTGTCCCTAGAAAATCCGGTTGGCGTTTACCTCCCGTTGGTGCAACAATGCTGTTTGCCGATTATGACCGCCAGAAGCCGCAGGTGGTCACTGGACAAAGAGCCTTTACACAACCAGAGAGTAGAATCAACAGTTCATCCTACAAGCTGGAAGTGAATCTGATTAATCAACATCGGGAGCAAAAACTGACACAGGAGAAAGTACAAGACGATCTGGATATGGAACTTGAATGCCTCCTGTCCGATACCGATAAGGCTATGGAGTTTCATAACCTGTTCGATGAATCAGGAGACGAGTTTGCTGACCTTGACGCCATGCTGTCCGATGCACCAAAAGAAACAGAATGCGACTTAGATCAAAATCTCCATAATTTACTGGAAGAAGCAGAATCCAGCTTCCGCCATTCTTCTATGGAGCAATACTTAAGAGGTAGAGATTATGAACCCGAAGAAACAGAATGCGACTTAGGTGAAACCTTGAGTCAACTCATTAGTGATCCGGTGATTAACAACGATGACTTACTGACTTACAATTTAATGCGACTTCCCGGCGCAGATGACCCCAATAAGCGAGGGAAATTACTGCTTCAAAACCAGCAATATGTCTATCTAGAACTCCTCAAGCAACAGCAGTTTTTGGTAACATTCAATGTCCTAGAAATCGTCAAACAGGCTATATCAAAATCCCACCAATGTCTGTCTACCCCATTACCGCCTGGTGGAGTATCAGTACGTGAAGCAGCAGGTTCCTTTGATTATGCTTATCTTGCCGATGGACGGGTGGATGTTCCGTCAGATGGACAATTTCATTCCGTCGCACTAACTAGCCAAAGTACCGATGTCAACCTGCGCTATATTGTCGTTCCCCGTGAAGATACCAATGTCTTCCGAATCGCCCAACTTTGCAATCCTTTAGACGCCCCACTTTTAAGTGGTTCAGCTGATGTTTATGTTGATGGGGAGTATATCTTATCCACAACATTACCCACCGTACCCGCCAAGGGACAAGTTGAATTAGGTTTAGGCGTTGAACAAGGGATAAAAGTCGCCCGAAACACAACGTATCAGGAAAAACGTTCCAGTCAGTTATTAGTCGCCTTTAACGAACTCTGTCACCACATTAAAATTGACATTGCTAATCGTTTAGCCAACGAAGCACGGATTGAGATCCGAGAACGGATTCCTGTACCCCAAGAAGGAGAAAAAGTTGATGTAGAACTTGGTCAAGTTTCCCCTCAATGGCAAAAATACGAACAAGAAGAACGCGGACAACTCATTCAAGGTGGATATTGCTGGCAGATACAAGTACCCAGTCAACAACAGGCAAAATTATCAGCACAGTACACCATTAAAACCTACGCCGATAGTGAAGTAATCGGTGGGAATCGACGAGAATAGTTCGTTCGTAGTGAGGGGACTTTAGCCCTCTCCAGCTAGGCGTTATAGCACTAAAGTGCTTACTACAAACTACGCTATTGTCAGGTCAATAGAGAAATATCCTAACGTATCGATAAGTGCATATCCTGGTAATCACCCAGAGATATAGAACAATGTACCTGGGATCAGTCATAGGATAATCCGATGCCGAACATCACCCAACTCGCCTCGAAAATAGATAAAGTTAAAGTCTATGCGGCTGGTGCAACCGTTAGCCGTATCGCCGATTTGCACTTAGAAAATGGAGAAACGCCAGAACAAATAGAAATTTCAGGACTTCCCCTAGCGCTAGATGATAGCAGTGTGCGAGTACAAGTTGAGGGAAATGCCAATCTGGTGATTCCTACTGATATTCGCATCAGTCTTGCGGTTCCTTCTCACCCAGAACTCCCCAACTCCCCCGCTGAGGAACAACTGCACCAAGCCAAAGCCGAAGTGAGGCGAATTCAAGAGACGATTGCCCTAATTGATAACGAAATCTCTGTCCTAAAACAGCTTCATGTACCCAATCAACCGAAAGCAGAACCGGGAAAAGCACCCCCCCCTTCACCCCTAGCCGCCCGATTAGCGATCGCGAATTTTCAAGATGAGCAAATCCGTAGCCGCATTCAGGAACGACGGGAAACCCAGAACAGCTTAAAGGAGGCAAAAACCCACTTAGACGAGTTATTACACAAACAGAAACTGGCGTCAACTGCCCAACAGGTGAAACCCCACGAATTGCGAAAAACCGTGATTATCAGCTTAAGTTATCCGGCACAGGTGACAGTTTCCCAGCAACGGTTAATTGTCGAGTATTTCGTTCCTGGCGCACGCTGGACACCCACCTATTTATGCCGTTTAGAGAGTAGCACGAATACCGCCGCGATCGCAGTTCGGGCTTTTTTGTGTCAGCGCACAGGAGAAGATTGGTCTGGGGTTCGCTTGGAACTCTCAACGGCTAACCCGATGACGTGGTGTGAGTTACCAGAATTACCCTCACTGCGGTTAGGACGCACCCAGCCTGTCCCTAGAAAATCCGGTTGGCGTTTACCTCCCGTTGGTGCAACAATGCTGTTTGCCGATTATGACTGCCAGAAGCCGCAGGTGGTCACGGTATCTGAACAGTTCCAAAACCTGGAATCATCTTCAATTGATGTGTCATCAGTACAAGAGTTGAACTTAGGAGGTAAACAGACTGTAAGAGAAAATCTACAAAAGAATAGAACCTCAACACCAAGAGCCTTTACACAACCAGCGAGTAAACTCAGCCGTTCATTCTACAATCGATTATTACAGTTAGGTTATGTTGATGAACGGCAGATAGAACAAGCGCGGATAGAAAGCCGTAAGTCAGGACGACCTCTGACCGATGTTATTGAAGCCATTACCGGGCGTCAGTTGCCACCCGACTTAATCCGCCATTACAAAAAACAGCAACTGTTTGAACTCAAAACAATTTATGGTGTTGAATCTCTTGATCCAGAACTTAGTGAAATTTCCGGACACCAAGTCAAGGAACTGATTGAAAGCCTCATTCCTATTGACATCTGTAGTCGCTATCGTTTAGTCCCGTTATTCAAAAATGATGGTCAACCCCCATCCGTTCTAGTGGCAATGGTTGATCCGGATAATCTGGATGCCCAAGATGATCTCAACCGGATTCTCCGCCCTCAAGGAATTGGGCTACGGCGGATGGTGATTACCCAGGAAGATTATCAGAATCTGATTAATAAATATCGGGATCAAAAACTAGCACAAGAGAAGGAACAAGAAGCTGCCAACCATATAGGCATCAGTAAGGATTTGGATTGTCTTACCCCGTCCGATGCACCAGAAGAAACAGAATGCGACTTAGGCGAAGTTTTGAATGAAGGGAGTGCTGGGATAATTAACTTTGTGAATCGTATTCTCATCAAAGCCTTACAAGAGGGAGTCTCCGACATTCACATCGAACCCCAAGAAGAATACTTGCGGGTTCGTTTTCGTAAAGATGGCGTACTGCGGCAAGCCTTCGATCCCTTACCGAAAAAGATTAAAAATGCTGTGGCTAATCGTATCAAAATCATGGCAGATTTAGACATCAACAAACGTCTATTGCAAAGTGGTCAGTTTCAGCGTCTGTTTCAGAGACGCATGGTCAATTTATTCGTCGAAATCATCCCGGCTCGGTATGGGCAAAATATTTACATGAGGGTACAAAAATCAGCCTTTGGTTTCTCAACTGGATGGATTAAAAATGACCTAATGACTTACAATTTAATGCGACTTCCCGGCGCAGATGATGCCAATCAGCGAGGGAAATTACTACTTCAAAACCAGCAGGATGTTTATCTAGCAATCCTTAAGCAACAGCAACTTGTGGTAACATTCAATGTCCTAGAAATCGTCAAACAAGCGATATCAACTTCCCAACAATGTCTGTCTACCCCATTACCATTTGGTGGAATATCAGTACGTGAAGCAGCAGGTTCCTTTGATTATGCTTACCCTGCCGATGGACGGGTAGATGTTCCGTCAGATGGACAATTTCATTCTGTGGCACTAACTAGCCAAAGTACCAATGTCAACCTGCGCTATGTTGTCGTTCCCCGTGAAGATACAAATGTTTTCCGAATTGTTCAACTTTGTAATCCCCTAGATGCCCCACTTTTAAGTGGTTCAGCTGATATTTATGTTGATGGGGAGTATATCTTATCCACGACATTACCCACCGTACCCGCCAAGGGACAAGTTGAATTAGGTTTAGGCGTTGAACAAGGGATAAAAGTGGCTCGAAACACGACATATCAGGAAAAACGTTCCAGTCATTTATTAGTCGCATTCAACGAACTCCATCACCACCTTACAATTGACATTGCTAACCGTTTAGCCAACGAAGCACGGATTGAAATTCGAGAACGGATTCCCGTCCCTCAAGAAGGAGAAAAAGTTGATGTAGAACTTGGTAAAGTTTCCCCGCAATGGCAAAAATACGAACAAGAAGAACGCGGAGAACCCATTCGAGGCGGCTATCGCTGGCGGATAAAAATACCCAGTCAACAACAGGCAAAATTATCAGCACAGTACACCATTAAAACCTACGCCGACAGTGAAGTAATCGGTGGAAATCGACGGGAATAGTTCGTTCGTAGTGAGGGGACTTTAGCCCTCTCCAGCTAGGCGTTATAGCACTAAAGTGCTTACTACAAACTACGCTAAAATTTACAGAGGTCAATTATGCCATCAATTACACCCCAACAAGACATTCAATCCTTAACTCTTGACGCACCCGTTACCCTCGTTACCCTACTCGAAGACCGCGCCTTAGTGCAACGCAAGGGGAAAGCCAATCTAACATCAGGATTATGGCGCATCACCGTAGAAAATGTCGCCCCCGTACTTTCAGATAAATCCCTGCGGGCAGAATTTGCAGAAAACTATGATAATGCCAGAATCAATGATGTCCGCGTTCGTCGCCAGATAATCGTCAAAGACGAAGAACGACCCGAAGACATTCAACCCTTGCATAACGAGTTGCGATCGAACCAGCATCACCTCGCCATGGTTTCAGAAGACTCTCAACATCAGAAGTATTGCTTTAAACAAGTCAATACCATCTTAACCAAAGCCTTACAAGAATTACCCATTGATGCCGTTTGGGGACAAATTGACCCCAAAACCTGGCGGGAACAATTGCAAACCCTGTTTAAACAACTCCGTGAATTGCGGACAGAAACCTTAACCAGCGGTGAACATCAAGCACAACTCAGACGGCAAATTGATGACATAACCACTCACCTCCAATCCCTATCCCGTCCCGATACAATTTACACCGCCAAAATTGAATCCGATTTAATGATTTCTGACCCTGGAGACTATGAAATTACCTTCGATTACGTTGTTCCCAATGCCTTATGGCGTCCTTGGCATCAAGCCCGTCTGCTAGTCCCAACTAATGGGTCTTCATCACCAGCGACCCTATCATTTCGGATGGATGGGTGTGTCTGGCAAAATACAGGAGAAGACTGGACGAATGTTGATTTAGTCTTTTCCACCGCCCGCACATCTCTAGGAACTGAACCGCCTCTTTTAACAGATGACAAATTAAATGTCAAAGAAAAATCCAAACAAATTCTTGTTGAAACCCGAAATCAGCAGATTCAAACCACTGGACTCGGTGCAGGTGTCACCCCTCCACAGAGAGAAACGACCAGTTCAGTAAACTTACCGGGTGTTGATGATGGCGGCGAAGTCCGGACGCTTCGCCCTAGCCAAAAAGCTACGATTCCCTCTGATGGTCGTCCCTATCGGGTGCCAATTTTTTCCTTTGAGTCCAAGGCTGAGATTGAGTATATCTTAATGCCAGAAGTCTCCTGTCAGGTTGTTCTCAAAAGCGAACAAATTAATTCATCAACCTGTCCCATTCTCGCTGGACCTGTGGACTTAGTACGTTCTTCCGAATTTGTCGGCAAAACTGCCATTGGATTCATCGCCCCCGGAGAAAAATTTGCCTTAGGATGGGGGTCTGATGAAGCCATGCGGGTGCAGCGTAGCCAAACGAAAAAACAAGAAAAAGACCATCTAACCCAGTGGAAACGAGTGATTACGCAAACCCAGTTATTTCTCTCTAATATTGCCGCTGAACCGAGAGAGATTACAATAACAGAGCGGGTTCCGGTGTCAGAATTAGAGCAAGTCAAGGTGAAGGTTTTGACGAAAAAAACGACCAATGGAGTTCAACCTGATAATGATGGATTTTGTACCTGGAAATTGACCCTCGCGCCCTACTCTAAACGTCAAGTCACCCTAGTTTATCAAGTAGCAACAGCGCCAGAGGTGAAAGGAGCATTGTAAGGGTACGGTATTGCCCATTCTCAACCCCTCACCCCCAGCCCCTCTCCCACCCTGGGATACTGCTGGCGAATTGGAAAAACCTAACCCCCCAGCCCCCTTCCCTGCGAGGGAAGGGGGAGCATCAAAGCCCCTCCCCGCGTCGGGGAGGGGTTTGGGGAGGGGTCAGACCCCTCAGTTAATGACCAGCAGTATCACCCTGGGGAGAGGGGAGCAAGAAGCAAGCGGTGTTCCAAAGGTACTTTGGAAGCGTCTGTATGTGATATAGCAATCCTATTTAGGGCTTGCTGAATTAATCCGGAAGCTATACTATACAAGGGTTCTAATCCCTTTTGCCACCTAGCAAGTGCAAGGTTTTTACACTACCACTCTCTTGCAGCTTGGAATTTTTGCCGACAACAGCACTAAATTTTACCTCGACAGAGGGTTGAAACCATTGCCCATGACACACCGAGCGAAGCCGAGGTGTTGCCTATTCCCTATTGCCTCTCCCCACCACAAGACTTATTCAGCAGACCCTATTTAGGTTGTGGCAATTTTCAAAACTGAAATCCTTGCTATACCTGGATTTCAAGCCGTACACTTGCTGCATCCTATTGAGAATTGCTATAGTTCCCCTTCTCCCTTGATGGGAGAAGGGGTTAGGGGATGAGGGTGAAATACTTGCCAGTTGTGTTTTTCACCTGAAGTTGACACCAATGGGTAATGCTGTGTCCCTACAGCTCAAACCACTGGATTGGGTAATGGAGGATTTTTCGTTAATGACTCGACTAACCAATACGTCATCATTTCTCCTTTTCCTTTAACGGCAATTTTTCCCCGTTGTTCAAAGCGATATTGCTCTTTTAAACAGGTATAGGTTGCTTCGGTGACTTGAATTTTACCCGGTAAACTTAATGATTCCATGCGAGAGGCAACATTAACCGCATCTCCCCATAAATCATAGATGAATTTCTTGGTGCCAATCACACCTGCGACAACTGAACCCCTGTTTACACCAATGCGGATTTGTAGCTGTTCACCATAGCTTTCTTGAAAACGGGCGATCGCGTCTCGCATATCTAGCGCCATTTGCGCTACGGCTTGAGCATGATTGGCTTTGGGAACGGGTAATCCACCGACAACCATATACGCATCGCCAATGGTTTTGATTTTTTCTAACCCATGTTGCTCAGTTAATTGATCAAAAATTGAGAATATTTCATTGAGTAAGTTAACCATTTCCGTGGGGTTTATCTTTGCCGATAATGGGGTAAAGCCGACAATATCCGCAAACAAAATCGTCACATCAGCGAATTGTTCGGCAATCGCTGTTTTCTCTTTTTTCAGGCGTTCAACAATCGGAGCGGGTAAAATATTCAGTAATAATTCTTCAGAACGCTCTTGACTTTTTTTCAGGGCAATATCCGTAATTTGACGCTCTAATTCCGCCCCCGCTCTAGCGGCAAAGATTTTTAAGACTAATTCCCGGGTTTCATCGTTGAGCATGGGTTGAGTGTCTAGGACAGCAATATGACCAATGACATTCCCCATGGAATCAGTTAAAGGAATTCCGGCATAGCTTTCGGCTTTTAAGTCCACTAAATCTTGATCATCAGGGAAACTCGCGATAATATTGTCAGAATAGCAATAATATTTGTTATTTTGAATCACTTCCTTACAGGGTGTTCCCAGCAAGTCATATTCAATATTTTTGACAAATTTCTCGTCCAGCCAAAAGGCTAATGTCCGGACTCGTTTTTGTTTAAAATCTAGACATTCGGTAACAAACGCATAACGAACTGACAAAATTTCGGCAAGTTGGCGAACACAAGCGTTGAAAAACTCGCGCCCTGTTTTGGTGGCGGTTCCCTCAACAATGAGTTGTAAGGCTTCTTCACGGCGTTTGCGATCGCTAATGTCCCGCATCACCGCTATAACGCTATCCTGGGATAGAGGAGAAATCTTGGTGGAGAAGTCTGTTCTGCCGTTTTCTAACTGGAGACTATATTCAACTTCAATGGTTTCCTGGCGTTCTAATACGTTTTGAATCGTACTGTATATTAAATCAGCTTGGGGTTGGGGTAAACTTTCATGGACTGTGTTTCCCTGGGCGAGTTGGGGAGATTGAGAGATCAACTCATGGTTGGGTGTGGCGATTTTTAGATAGCGCCCCTGGGAATCCAAAACTAACACCAGTTCAGTCATGGCGTGGAATAAGGCGCGAAGTTCGGTTTCTGATGTGGTTAAAGCCGTCTTGGTTTTTTGCAGTACGTCTACAGTTTTTTCCAGCTTTTTATTGCGATGTTCGAGTTCACTTTGCAAACGTTTAATATTTAATTGGGTTTGGATTCGGGCTAAAACTTCTTCCAGTTGAAAGGGTTTGGTTATGTAATCAGCACCGCCATATTGAAATGCCTGCACCTTGGTCTCAGTATCCGAAAACGCACTCAGGAAAATAATTGGGATAGAACTTGTTTTCGGATCAGCTTTGAGTTGTTCACAGACTTCATAGCCATCTAATCCGGGCATATTGATATCCAGGAGAATTAAGTCTGGAGGAAGCAGCCGAGCAGCTTTTAACGCCATTTCACCATTAATGGCTTTGCGGATTTGATAGTGGTAGTCTGATAAGAAATCCGATAAAAATTTAATATTGTGGAGTTTATCGTCAACGATGAGGATATCGGCGATGAATTGATTATCATTTGTCATTTGTCAAAACACTGATTTCACGGATTTATTGGAGAGATTTGGGTGGGGAAGTGAAAGGTTAGTGACACTGATTTCACGGATTTATTGGAGAGATAGTCAAGTTTATCAGTTGATCAAATTGATAGCTGTCCACTAACTCCCTTAGCGCCTCAATGAGTTGAGATTCTTCGTCGGGAATTTGATCAATTAGGCTTAAACAGAGAGCATCGTTACAGGAACTCGCCGCGTAGTGAAGTTGCTCAATCCATTCGGATGACATAATCTTGAGATCATTGGCATTTAGAGTATAATCCGATGGAGATACGCTGGCATCGGTAGCATCAGACACTGTTTCGGTTGTCGTGTTGTACGAATACTGCACGCCTAAATATTGACTGATAATTTCTAGAATTTCCTCCAGATGAAACGGCTTGCTAATAAACGCATCACATCCGGCGGTTAAACATTCCTCTCGCTTATGGGCAAACGCACTGGCGGTAATCGCAATAATCGGCGGAATCGTGGCAAAATTCGACTGTTTAATCTGTCGAGTGGCTTGATAACCATCCATAATCGGTATATGCATATCCATGAAAATCAGTTCAGGTTGCCATTTTTGCCAAAGCGCGATCGCGGCTTGTCCATTCTCTGCCGATTTAACCTGAAAACCCACCTCCTTTAACAGCGTTACCAATAGCTGGCGGTTTACCAGATGATCTTCAACGACTAAAATTCGATAGGCGGGTTGTCCGGGAGCTAATCCCGTTACCTCCTGGAAATTAGAGGCTGGAGTATCGGGGATAGATTCTGTTAATTCTACCTGAATTTGGAATTTAAAACAACTTCCTTGTCCCAATTCACTTGTGATAGTAATTTCACCGCCCATCAATTGCACAAATTTCTGAGAAATCTTTAATCCTAACCCGGTTCCTTCGTAGGTATTTTGCCCAAGTTTGGTCTGCTTAAAGGCTTGAAATAACTCATTCCTGTCTTCTTTCGCAATTCCGGGTCCGGTGTCAGCTACTTTGAATCCCAGGTTGACGGTTTTACCCTGACGAACACCCGATACCTCTAGAGTAACTTGACCGTTTTCTGTGAATTTAATCGCATTACTCAGCAAGTTAATTAAGACTTGGCGTAATTTATGTTCATCGGTTCTAATCCATTGGGGAACAGTATCGTCTCGCTGAACCCTTAAACGTAATCCTTTGGACTTTGCCTTGAGTTGGAACATGGATTCCAGACGGCGCAAGAGTTGATGTAAATTACAGTCAATTTCTGCTAAAGTTATCCGCCCCGCTTCAATTTTTGACATCTCTAAGACATCATTAATCAACTCCAGTAAATGTTCACCACTGTGATTAATAATTTCCATGTACCCTTGATGCTGGGCGGGTAAGGATTGATCGCGCTGCATGAGTTGCGTAAATCCTAAAATCGCATTCATGGGCGTGCGGAGTTCGTGACTCATATTGGATAAAAACTCACTTTTTGCCCGGTTTGCCGCATCCGCTGCTTCTTTTGCCTGTTGAAGTTCGATGGCTTGGTTTTGGGTTTGGGCAAAGAGTTCAGCCTGTTGAACCGCGACACCAAGCTGATTGCCAATTTGGGTAACAATTTGTACCTCTGCGGGTTGCCATTGTCGAGGATTACTGTTTTGATACACCCCTAAGAGTCCCCATAGTTGCTGACCGCAAAAAATGGGGGCGATGATATAGGCTTGGGCTTGCATTCCTTTGAGCAAGTTGAGATAGCATTCGGAAAAGTTAGCTTGTTCAACATCAAAGATGCAGCAATAGGTGTTCTTTTGTCGATAGATTCCACCCTGTCGTTCTTGCAGATACGTGTCTTGAACCAAGCCATCTGCATCGGTTAATTGATTGGCAAGACACTGGGGATTAACCGTTGTGGTTTGGGCAAAGGTAGAGGATTTTTTACCGTCACGAAGTAAAGCCTGCCAACCGGGGGCAACGGATTCAGCAATGATTGTCCCACTCCAATCGGGGTTAAACTCATAAATCAGAACGCGATCGCACTCAATGGCTTGTCGTAATTCAGCCGTTGTCGCCTTAAAGATGGTGTCTAAATCTAAACTTTGGCGCATTTGCTGGATGACGCGGTTAATTGCTTTTTCCCGCTGCGCCATCAATTTGATCGCGGCTTCGGCGGCAATCCGTTCTTGAATTTCAGTTTCTAAGGTGGCGTTGGTTGCCACTAATTCTGCGGTGCGTTCCTCAACCCGAAATTCTAAGGCTTCGTAGGCGCGATGTTTTTCGTCTTCTGCCCATTTCCGTTGCAATTCTGTGGCGGCGCGGGCGGCAAATACGTTCATCATCGCTTGATCTAAATTGCTGATGCACAAGGGTTTGACATCACAAATACCCAGCATCCCAATTACCTGTTGATGTTCATCGAGTAAGGGAATCCCCACGCAATGTTCCGTATCTGTTGTATAGGGAAAAAGTTTCTGCCAATGGTTAGCATACTCACAACTCTGTTGAGTTTGAGGAATGATTTCACAGCAGGTAGACTGTAACTGGGAAACCTGACAGGATGTGATGCAACAACAAGCAAGGCTGCGCCATCCCGGTTCGCGATCGCAGATTTTCTCAGCGACGACGACAGAGGGAACATGTAAGGATTTTGCCAAATTCTGCACCAAGGCGGCAAAAAAGTCTTCTCCTGTAACCGACGCTGTACCCGCAACAATGGCGCGTAGGGTTTCTTCTGTTTGGCGTCGTTGTACCACTTGCTGCTGTAATTCCCGGTTAATCGCTTCCAATTGTTCCGGGGTGCGTAGGGCGAGGAATTGGGGCAGTAGATCGATTAATCGTAGCGCTGTATAACAAGATATCAGGGCGGTTAAAGCGCGTTCAATTCCGGATATCCAGTAATCGGCGTGCCAAAGTGTCCAAATGTCAAACAGATGTCCGATGCCACAGAAAACAATAAACGCCCCGAATAAAATAAATACTCTAGAGAAAGGAATATCCCGGCGTTGGCGGACAAAGTAAATCAGCATTGCCGGAATCGAGAAATAGGCGATCGCAATCAGCGCATCACTGACAACATGTAATCCCACCAGGGGAGTTTGCCACAGGTAACAATTCCCGTGGGGCATATAGCTACGGGAGGATAAAATAGTCTGTAATGATTCCAGCACAGTCTTGTTTTCGTGACATACTCCTACACTAACCTGAGTACAGGTATAGTGTAGGCTTCTCAACCAATCCGGCTATTGCGTAGGAGACGTTGAGCTTTAAGAACGGGATGCCCCTCCGCTCTATTTTTTATGTTGATAGCTGCGTTATGATCACGGTCAAGACTGCATCCACAATGGGGGCAATCATGCCATCGAACGTGCAACTTTTTGGGTACTTTCTCGCCGCAATTGGAGCAATCTTGTGATGTGTTACGGGCGCTTACTGGAATTACCAACTTCCCAGCATTCTCGGCTTTGTTTGTCAGTATCGACAGAAAGTTTGACCACCCAGCATCCAACACAGATTTAGCCAATCGGGTGCGAACAAGTCCTTTAATATTTAAATTTTCATGAGCAACTACATCATATTTCGACAGCAGATAATTAGCTGTCTTGAAGTGAAAGTCCTTCCGTTTATCTGCTACCTGCTTGTGTTGTTTTCCTAGTTGCTTGATAGCCTTAAGCCTACCCTTACTCCCCTTTTTTCGGCGGGCTACCCGTTTCTGGATAACTCCTAACCGTTTTTGAGCTTTACGGTAATGTTGAGGTATCGCAATAGTTTCACCATCGGCAGTTGTCAAGAATTCCTTTAAACCTACGTCAATCCCTGTAATTGAATCTGGGTGAAAATCTGGCTTTATTTCCGGAACTGTCTTGTCTGCCATCGATAAGGTCAGATAGTAACCATCAGCTTTCTTGGTAACAGATGCTGTTTTTATTTTGAATCCATCAGGGATAGAGCGATGTAGGATAACTTTAACTTGGCCGAACATCGGTAAGTTGATTAGATTACCTTGCCAACACCCATCTTTCATCTGGGGATAAGTCAAGGTGCGATATCGGTTACGGGCTTTAAACCTTGGCTTCCCGCTACGTTGGCCGTTGCTATCGCCTTTGAGGAATTTATCAAACGTTACCTTTACTCTCTTGACTACATCCTGTAGGACTTGGGAGTAAATTTCTTTATACCAGGGATGGGTTTTCTTTAGTTGAGGTAAAGTTTTTTTCTGAGAATAGTAATCTGGGGGGTCTCTTAATTCAGGAAGATGACAGATTAAGGGACAAGCGTTTACTGGAGAACGGTTTTGCTCATACCAGTTGAATCTATCAGCCAACAAATAGTTGTACTCAGCGCACAGCATAGCTAGCCATCTGTCAAGTTCAATGACTTGCTGTTTGGTTGGGCGTAGCTTGTACTGATAAGCGGTTCTCATTGTCTCCCCAAAGGCTGGTGACTATCTTAATATACACCAATTACAGTTTCAGCGCTAAAGAGGTACATCGAAAATCAACACTCACCCGATTAATTTATTGGTCATTTCTGTACCGACAATGACCCGCCTATCCATCCCGACACCAACCTGGGTTGTTACTGAGCCTGTCGAAGTACAGGTATGGTGTGGGGCTTCCGGCGAACAGAGCTAAAAAATTCTTTAATGCAACGGTTTAATCCACCCTGGTTTGTTTTATCGTGCCATTAGATCGGTAAAGTTACCATCCACGATAAAAGGTTACGTGGGGATCGTCATTCGTCATACTCGCGTAAGCGAGAAGCAAGCTACGTCATTCGTCCTTTGCTTCCCCAGCTTCCCCTCACCACAACACTTATTCAGCAACCCCTAGTTAGGTGGGTGGATATAAACCTAACTCTATTAAGTCTAGAAATCTGTGTAGGGGCGGGTTTAGGGACAACATTAATGGAGTAACCAATAACCTTTGTACAAAACCCGCCCTGCCCCAGGGTTTAGGGACAACATTAATGGAGTAACCAATAACCTTTGTACAAAACCCGCCCTGCCCCAGGGTTTAGGGACAACATTAATGGAGTAACCAATAACCTTTGTACAAAACCTGCCCTGCCCCACCCTTTCACCCCGATATTGTTTATGTGCGATCGCGGTTGGGAATCTAATCGGTTTTGTTGTCCGGTTTTGGATTAATTGATTGCCTTGCGCTGGGGGAGTGGGAGGGTTTTATTCTTAAGTGAGGAGGGCGGGTTTTGTTGTTCCGTTATTGGTGGATATT
>NZ_DS989853.1:166202-198039 GCF_000155555.1 Coleofasciculus chthonoplastes PCC 7420 | reverse complement strand
AAATGACTGATACCTACATCTATGCCTATGGCTTCACCGTGGGGCATTGGCTGAGGCACATCTAGATCCCACTGAGCGAAGTCGAAGTGTAGGGTTAACATGACGTACCAGCCTGATGCACGTTTAACTACACGGGCTTGTTTGATGATTGCTCCCTCTGGTATTGGGCGCGATTGGTTGAATTTAACCAACCCAATCATGGGTAGTTTAACCGCGTTCTCTTGGATTGGTTCAACTCCTAACTGAGGAAACACAAATGACCGCATTGTCCCAACTTTTTTGAACCGTGGGAACCCGTGTCCACCTTCCCACATACTGACAAACGCTTTCTCTAGCCGCTTAAGTGTTTGTTGGAGTACCTGTGAGTGTACCCGCTTTAGGTTGGAACTTGTTTTCCGGTATGCGGTTAAGGCGACTGCTTGCCGATTATAGGTGGGTCTAGGGGTATCAGCCGAAATGATGTATTCAGACCGGAGCGAACAGGCGTTAATCTGACAACTACGAGACTTAAACCAATCTTTACGCTCACCTAATGCGTAGTTATACACACGACGGTTTTGCTCTAACCAATCCTCAAAGATGGCTACCTGATTTTTTGTGGGCTTAAGCTTAAATTCGTAGGTCAGATTAAACACATTAATCACCTCCTTACCCTATTGTACGCTATTAGTTAATTATCGTCCGGACGTTTGTCAAGACTCGCAGCTAAAGCGGCTATGCTGGACGCCTCGCTCGGTTTCATCCCCCGGTTAAAACGCGGGGGTTTTCACCATCGCTATCAGATAACGAAATGTGAATTAGGATCGATGATAGTCAAGATAGAATCAGACAGCGACTTCACCCAACCTGGGTGGAGCTCTGCTGCTGCCGAGGAGATAAGCTATGGAAAACGAAAAAGTACCAACTACTATTATCACGCTGACCGCCGGTGTCGTTATCACCCTGGTCAGTTTGTGGGTTGGTCAAAACCACGGCTTGATGCCAGAACAGGCATCAGAACAAGCGCCGTTAGTCGATGACTTTTTTGACGTGATGATGACTATCGGCACCGCCCTGTTTTTGGTCGTCGAAGGGGCGATTGTGATTGCCATGATTCGATTTCGGCGACGCGAGGGGGATGATACGGATGCTGAACCCATCATCGGTAATTTGCCCTTAGAAGCCTTTTGGACAGCCATTCCTGCCATTATCGTGATTGGACTAGGGATCTACAGCGTCGAAGTTTATCGAGATATGGGCGGTTTTGAACCCGCGCATCACTTGGTGGCTAAAGCTGATACCCCAGCCCATATTGCAAGTATGCCCGGAAGTGCGATCGCAGCCCCTTTAGTGGCTGATGCGGAGGGGATGGAGTCCGATGAAGCAGCAGCATCCAAGGGCGCTAAATACGGCTTTGGCGCAGCCCCACAACGGGAAGGACAGGCGGCTGACTTGGTGGTGAATGTCACTGGGTTGCAGTTTGCTTGGATCTTTAACTATGCCGATAGTGGTGTGGTTGCTGGTGAACTCCATGTTCCCGTTGGCAAAGACGTGCAACTGAATCTCTCCGCCCAAGATGTGATTCACTCCTTCTGGGTGCCTCAGTTCCGCCTGAAACAAGATGCGATTCCGGGTCAACCAACGGAACTGCGGTTTGTTGCCACAAAACCTGGAACCTATCCAGTGGTTTGTGCTGAACTCTGCGGCGGTTACCACGGTGCGATGCGGACACAGCTTATTGTGCATACCCAAGAGGAGTATGAGGCTTGGTTCGAGGAACATCAGATTGCCCAGCAGCAAAACCCGAATCAAACCGTTGCGGTGAACCCGGCTGATTTATCCGAGTCCGAGTTTCTGGAACCCTACACGACTAAGTTGGGCGTTGATGAAAAAACGTTAACCCAGTTACACTCAATGCATGAATCCTAAACAGAAGCCCATCACACTCCAGTTGTCCATCTGGACAGGCTGCTTTAGTTGTCACAAGAAATTCTGATGACCCAAACCGAAACTGCACCTCAATCTCAAGCCACTTCCCACAGTTCCCATCCAACGGCATGGAAGTGGTATGACTATTTCACGTTTAATGTTGACCATAAGGTCATTGGCATTCAATACCTAGTTACCTCGTTCGTGTTTTATTTGATCGGGGGATTAATGGCAGTCGCCATGCGAGCCGAACTGTATACCCCTGATTCTGATTTACTTGATCCCAATCTGTATAACGCTTTTCTGACCAATCACGGCACGATCATGATCTTTTTCTGGGTCGTTCCGGCAGCAATTGGCGGGTTTGGTAACTACCTGATTCCGCTGATGATTGGTGCCAGAGATATGGCATTCCCGAAACTGAATGCGATCGCCTTTTGGCTGGTTCCTCCAGCGGGGGCGCTGCTGTTAGGCAGTTTCTTTTTCGGCGGCGCTCAATCGGGGTGGACATCCTACCCACCGTTGAGCCTGATTACTGCCAATACTGCTCAATCGATGTGGATTCTCAGCATTATCTTGGTGGGAACCTCCTCAATTTTGGGTTCGGTGAACTTTATCATCACCATCTTCAAAATGCGCGTTCCCAGTATGCGCTGGGATCAGATGCCCTTGTTCTGTTGGGCGATTTTAGCCACATCGATATTAGCCCTGTTTTCCACGCCCGTGTTAGCGGCTGGATTAACCCTGCTGTTATTTGATATCAACTTCGGCACCAGCTTCTTCCGCCCCGATGCTGGGGGGAATGTGGTGGTGTATCAGCACCTGTTCTGGTTCTATTCCCACCCGGCGGTATATCTGATGATTCTGCCGATTTTCGGGATTATGTCAGAAGTGGTTCCGGTTCATGCCCGTAAACCGATCTTTGGCTATAAGGCGATCGCCTATTCATCCCTAGCCATCTGTATCGTCGGTCTATTCGTTTGGGTACACCACATGTTTACCAGTGGTACTCCACCCTGGATGCGGATGTTCTTCACCATCTCTACGCTAATTGTGGCAGTCCCGACGGGGGTGAAAATCTTTAGCTGGGTGGCGACACTCTGGCAGGGAAAAATCCGCTACACCTCGGCAATGCTGTTTGCGATCGGTTTGTTAGGCATGTTTGTCTTGGGCGGACTCAGTGGCGTAACCCTGGGAACGGCACCCTTTGACATTCATGTCCACGATACCTACTACATTGTGGCGCACTTCCACTATGTTCTCTTTGGCGGTTCCGTGTTTGGTCTTTATGCCGGAATGTATCACTGGTTCCCCAAAATTACGGGTCGCATGTACAACGAAACCTGGGGAAAGGTTCACTTTGTTCTCACCTTTATTGGCGCGAATCTCACCTTCCTCCCTATGCATTCCTTGGGTTTGCAAGGAATGCCCCGACGGGTTGCCATGTATGACCCCCAATTCACGGCAATTAATCAGCTTTGTACCTTCGGTGCAATTCTATTGGGGTTCTCGGTGGTTCCCTTCGCCGTTAATCTGATCTGGAGCTGGATGTATGGACCCAAGGTGGGTGATAATCCCTGGGATGCCTTGACCCTGGAATGGACAACCAGTTCACCACCTGAAATCGAAAATTGGGAAGTCTTACCTGTATTAACCCATGGTCCTTATGCTTATGGCATGAATGGTCGCAATGGTAAAGGTCTCAATCCCAGTGCGCCGACATCGGGGGAACCTGCTGTAGAAGCGAAGTAAGGTTAATGTAGAGACGCGCCATGGCGCGTCTCTACGTGTAGATGGCGATAGTTAGGAAAATAGTATGCAAGGTTCAACGATTGACGAATATCAAGTCTCGCCTAATTCAGAACCCTCGGCTGAAGGGGCGGTGGCGGCACATGAAGAACATCCCGATTATCGGGTTTTGGGGCTAATCGTCTTCCTCGCCTCTGAATCCCTGATGTTTGGCGGGATGTTTGCCTCATATTTAATCTACCGAGGCGTATCCGCAACCTGGCCCCCCGAAGGTACAGAGGTGGAACTCTTAGTTCCAGCGATTAACACGATTATTCTGGTATCGAGTAGTTTTGTCATCCATAACGGAGATGTGGCGATTAAAAAGAATAATATCTCCGGGATGCGGTTGTGGTATATCATTACCGCGATTATGGGCGTCATTTTCTTAGGCGGTCAGGTGTATGAATATCTCACATTGGGGTATGGTCTGACTACTAATGTGTTTTCTAACTGCTTTTATCTGATGACCGGATTCCACGGCTTGCACGTTACCGTGGGGGTTTTACTGATTCTCGGCGTCTTGTGGCGATCGCGTCGTCCCGGACATTACGGTGAAACCAAGCATGTTGGCATTGAAATGGCAGAAATTTATTGGCACTTTGTCGATATCATCTGGATTATTCTGTTTACCCTGCTTTACATCCTGACGCTGTTTTAAGTTAGGACTTACGCAAAGCCTTGATTTGTAGTGGCGTGACTCAACTAAAATGGTGCAATAGATTGGGTACGTAGTGAGGGCTTTAGCCCTCTCCAGCTAGGCTTTAGAGAACTAAAGTTCTCACTACAAACAAAGTCCTATTTGAGCTGTGTCAGTCCGCCATCGTGGGGAGAGCGTAGCGTAACGCACCTTGACCAACTTATGGCGGTGCTGCGTCAGTCCTGTAAGTGATGGTAGAGGCGTAGCATACTACGTCTCTACTAAAACCTATTTAAATTTGTATTCCCTGTTGCCTGTTGCCTTACCCCTTGAACAAACGTTCTTGAATCACAGCTATGACCTTACCAGAGCTACAGCGAGCTATTTACCAATTATCTGTTGAAGAGCAATTCGTTCTGCTGGAAACCTTAGTTCAAGCGTTGAAAGTTAGACACCCATCAAAATCGGAACGTCGTACCCTTGTTAATCAGCTACGAGGTTGTCTGAAAAAACCCGGTCAGCCAGTTCTAACCGATACAGATATTGAGTTGATGCGAGAAGACCGCTTAGTGGAGAAGTACCTCAAGTGAGAGTTCTTCTGGATACAAACATTATTCTCGATTTCTTTCTGGAACGGGAGCCATTTTTTCAGCTAGCTAGTGAAGTTTTTGAGGCAATTGCTGCCGAACGTATAGAAGGTTTAATTAGTGCATCCAGTGCAACGGATATTTTTTATATCTGTAAACGGCAGACACAAAATCTTGAACAAGCCAGACAAATCTTGACTCAAACGTTAACACTTTTGAGTGTCTGCCCTGTGGATTATACAGTTTTGAATACGGCTCTCAATTCCGGCTTAGTAGACTTTGAGGATGCTGTTCAAATAGCCTGTGCTGTTGCCCAGCAGGTAGATGCGATTGTCACCCGCAATCCCCAGGATTTTCAAACAACGGCAGCACCATTGTAGAGACGTTGCATGCAACGTCTCTACATAAATGATGTGTCCTAATAGCCATGGCGGTTGCTATAACGTTTTCGTGAAATAGGTTAGCGCTACGATAGCTAAAATGGTTATGCCACCATTAACCAGAAGGGTTTGGGAATTGGCGGGTAAAACGTCAGGTTGATTGGCTGTCATCGGAATTGTTGAGGTGTTTGTCGTTTTCATGGTGTTGTCCTTTCTAGTTATTTCCTCTACTCTAGACCTGAAATGCTGGCAATAGTGTGGAAAAAAGTAGACTAAAATAGATTGATAAAACTGGGTTCACCCTCATCCCCTAACCCCTTCTCCCATCAAGGGAGAAGGGGAACCCGTTCCTAGTTCGTAGTTCGTAGTACGGGCTTTAGCCTGTTACAAGTCTCGCCGTCACCCCAACCCGTGTCTCTAAAACCAATTCCACCCACAAACCCTTCCCCCTTCACCAACCCATGTAGAGACGTTGCATGCAACGTCTCTACATGTTAACCGTTCCGGAAATAGAAGAATGTAGATCGAAGTAGAACCAGGGTTTCCAGTTCAATTTCCCCTATTTATAATCGGGGTAAAGCCACAGAATCGGTGACAATCATGAACCTACCGAATTATGACATCCATGAGGACGAATTCCTCAAAGCCATCGCCACTCGCCTCGGCTTATCTGGTAAAACCTGGGATGTATTTCTCGCCCGTTTCCAGGATAAAAATAGTAATGCTACGAATAAAGATATCGCCTTTTATCTAGAAGCTGAATTACTAGAAGGAACCCGTGATGGCTCAAATCCAGCCACCATTCTCCGCGACCATTTAATCGCTATTTGTGACAAGTTTGAAGCCGAAGGCTGCGACTACCAGGGAAGCACTAAGGGGAAGTGGAAAATAGCCAAGCGCTATTTGCGCGAGGTTTTGTATCCAGATTGGGTGAAACAGCGCCGTCTCATTCCTCTCACCTGTGAGCAACTTTGGCAGGAACTTTGGGGACAAGCGACGCCAACGGATAAAATGCGACCAATTTTGCTGAATGATAAATTGCAGCCTGTCTTATTAAAGCCGAAGTTGTTAGGGTTAGAGATGGGAGAAGCGGAAATTGACGAAACTGCCCCAATATCGATTCCGTTAAACAGTAAAATTCGCTTAGACATCAATCTGGAACAGGCGGGCTATTTACTCCTATTAGAAAAAGGCACATCAGGGAAACTCTGGTGTTTATGTCCCTCTGGATTTGCACCAAAATGGCGACATTCAGGAGGAACGGTAACGTTACCCTTAGCCAGTTCCCGTCATCGGTATTTTAAGTTAACAGGTTCGACAGGTTGGGAGGAAATCGTCGCAGTCATTACCCCCAATTTACCAAAGGTAGAGACGCGCCATGGCGCGTCTCTACTACCGAAACCGGGTGAACCTTTATTACAATTGCAGGAAGGGCATTTAACCGGGTTATTAGACTATTTAAAGGATGACCGCGACTGTCAATTGTGGCAGATGGCGTATCAGGTGACGAAGTAATTGAGGTTGGGGTGGTTGAGGAATTGTATCGGTGAGGCTCAAAGCGTCGTTCACGAGGCTCAGAGCGTCCTTTACCCACGCTATAAGCGTCATTGGCGAGGCTCAGAGCGTCCTTTACCCACGCTATAAGCGTCGTTGGCGAGGCTCAGAGCGTCCTTTACCCACGCTATAAGCGTCGTTGGCGAGGCTCAGAGCGTCATTCACCTACGCTTAGAGCGTCGTTCACGAGGCTCAGAGTGTCCTTCACTCACGCTATAAGCGTCATTGGCGAGGCTTAGAGCGTCCTTTACCCACGCTATAAGCGTCATTGACGAGGCTCAGAGCGTCATTCGCGAGACTCGGAGACTCACGGGTGGGACTTTCTAACTTTCACGGTATGTGGCGCAACGTGAATGTTGATTGTGTAGGGGCGGGTTTCACTACTATCTTTTCGGTGACACCCGGATGTGACTAAACCCGCCCAGACGCGCCATGGCACGTCTCTACACCGTTTTCTAGACTTCCCGTGAAAAGTCAGATGAGATTTTGAGGCTATTGGTGTGGAAAAGGGCGCACGTCTGACTGGGCGCACGTCGGTGCGCCCCTACGTGCCTCGATAATCACGCTCCCACACGCCCCAACAATGCCAATTTATTCTAAGAATATGCGTAGTCTCTGTAGGGTGGGTTAGGCGGGAACAAAATGATGGCACATAACCTTAAACGGAACAATCCGCCGTAACCAACCAAAGCCTTTACTAAGGATACGTTACCCTTCGCGAACACATCTGAAAACAGGGCGCAAGCCTTGCGCCCCTACACAATTATTAACCATGAACGAACAACGAATTCAAGACTATTTAAAGCTAATTCAAACACTCCTAAATTGTCCCAATGGCAAGCAAGTGGAGATATTGCACCATCACTCTAATTTAGTAGATGAGGGGTTAGTGAGAATGATGGAATGGGTAGCGGAGGAAATGGTAAAAGAGGGAAATACAAATGGAGAGTGGTTACGAGAGTTTGCTGCCAAGTTAGCAAAACCAATAGAGTCATGGCAACAGCTTAATCAGCAAGTTATCCAACTCTATAATCAAAGTCAATATACTCAAGCCGTCAGTTTAGCTGAAGCGGCATTGGTGTTAGCCCAACAACTGTGGGGAAATGACCATCCTCATATCGCTTC
The DNA here is from genome assembly GCF_000155555.1 of Coleofasciculus chthonoplastes PCC 7420. Taxonomy (GTDB): domain Bacteria; phylum Cyanobacteriota; class Cyanobacteriia; order Cyanobacteriales; family Coleofasciculaceae; genus Coleofasciculus; species Coleofasciculus chthonoplastes_A. The sequence goes on along the minus strand of NZ_DS989853.1, from coordinate 190,057 downwards.
CAGTCTAAATAATTTAGCCGAACTTTACCGAAGCAAAAGAAGACTAGGGGAAGCCGAACCCTTGTATCAGCAAGCTTTGGCAATGAGACAGCGCTTGTTTGCCCATGACCATCCTGATGTGGCTTCCAGTCTGAATAATTTAGGCTTACTCTACCATTTTCAGGGAAGATTACCGGAAGCCGAACCCTTATATCAGCGAGCCATGGAAATGAGACAGCGCTTGTTTGCCCATGACCATCCTGATGTCGCGTCCAGTCTGAATAATTTAGGCGGACTCTACGAATCCCAGGGAAAACTAACCGAAGCCGAACCTTTGTTAAAGCAAGCCCTGGCAATGAGACAGCGCCTGTTTGCTAATGACCATCCTGATGTCGGATTAAGTCTGAATAATTTAGGTTTACTCTACCAATCCCAGGGAAAACTAACCGAAGCCGAACCTTTGTTAAAGCAAGCTCTGGCAATGAGACAGTACCTGTTTGCTGGAGACCATCCTGATGTGGCATCAAGTCTGAATAATTTAGGTTTACTCTACCAATCCCAGGGAAAACTAGCTGAAGCCGAACCCTTGTATCAACAAACCTTAGCAATGAGACAGCGCCTGTTTTCCGATGATCATCCTGATGTGGCTACGAGTCTGAATAATTTAGGTTTACTCTACCAATCCCAGGGAAAACTAGCTGAAGCCGAACCCTTGTTACAGCAAGCCATGGAAATGTTTCAGCGCCTGTTTTCCGATGATCATCCTGATGTTGCTACGAGTCTGAATAATTTAGGCGGACTCTACCAATCCCAGGGAAAACTAGCTGAAGCCGAACCCTTGTTACAGCAAGCCATGGAAATGTTTCAGCGCCTGTTTTCCGATGATCATCCTGATGTTGCTTCCAGTCTGAATAATTTAGGCGGACTCTACCAATCCCAGGGAAAACTAGCTGAAGCCGAACCCTTGTATCAACAAGCCATGGAAATGTTTCAGCGCCTGTTTTCCGATGATCATCCTGATGTTGCTTCCAGTCTGAATAATTTAGGCGAACTCTACCAATCCCAGGGAAAACTAGGGGAAGTCGAACCCTTGTTACAGCAAGCCCTAGCAATGTTTCAGCGTCTGTTTGCCGATAACCATCCTCATGTCGGATTAAGTCTGAATAATTTAGGCGGACTCTACCAATCCCAGGGAAAACTAGGGGAAGCCGAACCCTTGTATCAGCAAGCCCTGGCAATGTTTCAGCGCCTGTTTGCTGGTGATCATCCTCATGTAGCATTAAGTCTGAATAATTTAGCTGTATTATTCGCAGCCACCCATCGCTATGATCAAGCACTAAACTACATGAAACAAGCAATGGCAATCGAGAACCGTCTGATTCACCAAGCTTTTACCTACAGTTGTGAAAGCGATCGCCTTGCCTTTCTCCAACAAATCAGACATAATTTTGATGTATTCCTCTCCCTTATCTACCAGCATTTCCCCAACTCTCCCCACGCCATCCAAACCGCACTCGATTTAATCCTCCAGCGCAAATGCCTCACCGCCACCGCTTCCGCCGCCCTCAATCAAGCCATCCATAGCGGACGTTATCCCCATCTGCAATCGGAGTTCACCAAACTGCGACAACTCAGCGACCAGATTATCCACTATTTTTATCACGAACCTCGACCAGATCTAATTCCCCAACTGCAAAGGGAACAGAACCAACTACAGAAACAACTGACCGCCCAAGTCCCAGAAATTCAACTGCAAGACCAACCAATTGACTGTCACACCGTCGCCTTAGCACTACCTGAAGGTAGCAGTTTAATCGAGTTTGTCTGTTTTGATGTCTTTGATTTTCACGCTTCTCACATTAAACCCGCCCGTTATTTAGCATTTATCCTACCCGCCGGACAACCCGATAACGTGCAGATGCGATACTTAGGCGCAGCCCAAGAAATTAACCAACTAATACAGGACTTTCGCCACGATGTCTCTGATCAGGTAAAGGCGGTGCAATCTCTAGACATGGGAGGAGATGACGAGGAAGACGAAGCGGACGAACAACCCCAACCCATCAACGGCATAGAATTACAGCATCGGATTTTTGCCCCCCTTCGCCCCGACTTGCAGCCTAACCAACCCCTATTCCTCGCCCCCGATGGGGATTTAAACCTGTTACCCTTTGACCTTCTCCCCAGTGATGAGACAGGAGAAACCCTACTCAGAGACGAGTACGCCATCAGTTATCTTAGCGGTGGGCGAGATATCTTGCGCTCTAAAATTCAAACCAATCGCCCATCCTCTCCCCCCTTAATTATTGCTGACCCCGATTTTGACCTCGTAGCACCTGTAGAAGCGGGTTTAACCGATAACATAGCCATCGAAACACCTGTAGGGGCGGGTTTAGCCGATAACATAGCCTCAACACCGCCAACCTCTCAACAAAACCCGCCCTCTGTCTTCCCTAATGAACAGAACTCAATCGCCACTCTCCTGCAAACCCTAGCCAATTTCTCATTCCAACGCGCCGAAGGCACCCGTCACCTAGGAGAAAGCATCGCCCAACGCTTCAACATCTCCCCCTACTTTGGCAAAGACGCCCTCGCCTCTCACCTCACCCAATGCCAATCCCCAGAACTCCTATTAATCGCCACCCACGGCTATTTCTCCAAATCAATCCAAACCCCCTCAACCTCCCATCCCGAAGACCCAATGTTACGTTCCGCCCTCGCCTTTGCAGGTGCGAACCGTTGGCTAGAGGGCAAACCCTTACCCGACGCCGCCGAAAAAGGCATGGTATTCGCCCAAGACATCGCCGCCCTTGATCTGTGGGAAACCGAACTCGCCATCCTCTCCGCCTGCCAAACTGGAATCGGGGATGTCAAACTGGGTGAGGGCGTTTTCGGCTTGCGTCGCGCCTTTGCCATAGCCGGAACCAAAACCTTAATCATGAGCCTTTGGTCAGTTCCCGATCGCGCTACCGCCTTGTTGATGAATCGCTTCTTATCCAATCTGCGTCAGGGTATCGGGCGACGTGTAGCATTAAAAGAGGCTCAAGATTATATTCGCACCATTATGGTTAAACAGTTACAGGAATCTGAATTAGGGTGTAGCATCTTAGCGGAATTAGAGAAAGAATTACCCCAAACTCGACAATTACATCCCACCGCTCAAGCCCTCGCCCATCCTTACTTTTGGGGCGCTTGGGTCTGTCAAGGAGAGACAAAAGCCGTAAAATTGAACAGATTATAGAATTAATATGAAAATCGCTACCTGGAATGTCAACTCAATTCGCACCCGCCAAGATCATGTCTGTCAGTGGTTAACCGCAAATCCTGTGGATGTGCTGTGTTTGCAGGAAACCAAGGTGGTGGATGAGCAATTTCCGCGATCGCGCTTTGAAGACTTAGGCTATCATCTCTATGTGTCGGGGCAAAAATCCTATAATGGTGTGGCACTGTTTAGCCGTAAACCTTTAGAAGCGGTGACTGTGGGGTTTACAGGCGTGTTAACACCGGAGGAGGTGGGGGAATTAGACGGGCAAAAGCGGCTGATTACCGGGATTCTAGATGGCGTTCGGATTATTAATCTCTATGTTCCCAATGGTGCTGAGGTGGGAAGTGAGAAGTATGAATATAAACTAAGCTGGTTAAAGCTGTTAAAGGAATATGTGCGATCGCTCTTAGAGACTCAACCTCATGAACTCTGTATCTGTGGCGATTTTAACATTGCTCCCGATGACCGAGATATTCATAATCCCAAGAATAAAGACAAGCATATCATGGCATCGCCAGCAGAACGCCAAGCCTTAGAGGAGGTGTTAGCGCTAGGCTTAGGAGATGCGTTTCGCAAGTTTACTCAAGATGGGGGTCATTTTAGCTGGTGGGATTATCGCCATGGCGGGTTTAGCCGTAACCGAGGTTGGCGAATTGACCATCATTATCTGACCCCTAAGCTGTATGAAGCGGCAACCCGTTGTAGGATTGATGTAGAACCTAGAAAACTAGAGAAACCTAGCGATCATGCACCAGTGATTGTTGAATTTGAGAGTTAAGATGAACGGCACTGACTTAAAGCGGGTGGGTTTCGACTTCGCTCAACCCACCCTACTGAATATCAAAAGTTTCGGCAATTTCCTAATACTTATTTCAGTGCCATTCGAGTTAAGATATGCTTCGCTTTTGTTGCACGGGAGAAAGGGAACTGGATTCTCTTGCTTCCCTCTTGCTCCCCTCTTGCTCCCTTCTTGCTCCCCTCTCCCAAGCTTGGGAGAGGGGCTGGGGGTGAGGGCTGGCTGGGGAGAGCACCATTGTAGAGACGCGCCATGGCGCGTCTCTACATAAATGATGTGTCCTAACCGCTATGGCGGTTGCTATAACTCCAGAAACAGGGCGGGTTTAGTCACATCAAAGTGCAATTGAAAAGATAGTGGTAAAAGCCGCCCCTACAGAGGATTGCCCTTTATGTTAACGCAGTAAATGAGGAACTTTTTATGTATTTAGTAACAGGTGCTACGGGAGGATTAGGACGCCGGATTGTCCGGGTGTTACGGGAACAGGAATTACCCGTGCGGGCATTTGTTCGGTTATCCTCAAATTACAAGGAATTAGAAAACCGAGGCGCGGAGATATTTGTTGGTGATTTGAGCGATGATAGAGACATCGAAAAAGCCTGTCAGGGAGTGGATTATATTATTAGCACCCATGGTTCCGCAGGTGATGCTCAAGCCATCGATTATCGAGCCAATCGAGAACTGATTGATCAGGCAAAAGTGCTGGGAATGAAGCAGTTTGTCTATATTTCTGTATTAGGTGCAGAACGAGAGTATGAAAATGCACCCGTGTTTAAGGCGAAACGAGCCACAGAAAAGTATTTACAAGGGAGTGATATCACCTATACGATTCTTCGCCCCTCTGGTTTTGCCTCCAATCTTTTACCACTAGCGGAGCGATTTCGGGAAACGGGGGTTTATTTGCTCAACGGGAATCCCAAACATCGCTCGTCTATTGTGAGTACCGATGATTTAGCAAAAATTGCCGTTGATTCGATTAGCATTGAAGCCGCACACAATCAAATTTTTCCGGTAGGGGGACCCGATATTCTCAAACGGGAAGATATCCCTCAGATTTTTGGTCGTGTGTTTAATCGAGAACCCATTATTATCAATCCGCCCTTATTTGTCTTTGATGGGGTAAAAACGGCATTAGAATTTGTTAATCCCAGTGTCAGTAGTGGGTTAAATACGCTACGAACCTTAATCACAAATGAGTTCTTCTGTACGACAGAACAAATTGCAGAGATTGAGTCGGTCTACAATTTGCAGATGGAATCCCTAGAACATTTTATTCAGCGGTATGTAGTAACATAAGAAATTATTTCGTTCCTTCGTTCGTAGTCAGGGCTTTAGCCCTAGATTGTCTTAGGTTTTCTTCTGTAGGGGCTCCTCGCTGCACATCGTAGGCGGTGTGAGAATTAACCTATCTCGACTCGCCCTTGTCCAAAGGTAAGCAGTGTCAAATATGTAATTCCCAATACCTAGCGGGGGGCGACCCGAGTCGATTCAGGGTTGGGTGTTGTTAATTGTATGCGGCGGGTCGCCCCTACAATTGTAGAGACGTTGCATGCAACGTCTCTACTCGATCCGCGATCGCACGTCCAATTTCTAGGGAAGCGGTAGCCGCAGGAGAAGGCGCATTACAGACATGCAGAGTTTTATGTCCTTCGACAATCAGAAAATCATCCACTAATTGACCATTCTCCATCAAGGCTTGGGCGCGAACGCCTGCATGAGTCGGTCTTAAATCATCAGCTTTAATCTCCGGAATCAGCCGTTGCAAACTGCGAACAAATGCCGCTTTACTAAAGGAACGAATGATTTCCTCCACGCCAATTTGCCAATAGCTTTGTGCCAATTTCCAACACCCTGGAAACGTAATAATTTCCACAAAATCTCCCCAGTCAAAATCCGTCTTTTTATACCCTTCTCGCTTAAAACTCAGCACCGCATTTGGACCTGCATGAATCCCACCATCAATCATGCGGGTAAAATGAACCCCTAAGAAGGGGAAATTCGGATTCGGAACCGGATAAATCAGATGCTTGACTAAATATCGCTTTTCCGGCTTCAGTTCGTAATATTCCCCCCGAAACGGTATAATCTTAGCGGGAGGCTGCATCTGACCCAATTTCACCACGCGATCGCTCTGCAATCCAGCACAGTTAATCGCCATCCGCGTCTCAAATTCTCCTTGATTGGTTTCGACAACTAAACCGTCAGACGTTTCCCGCAGATTTTGCACCGTGGTATTTAATCGCAGTTCTCCCCCTTGGGCGCTAATTAATTCCACATACTTTTCACACACTTGCCGATAATCGACAATCCCCGTCGCCGCCACCCGAATTCCACCAACAGAACGCACATAAGGTTCAATTTCTGCCACCTCTTCCGGACTAATTCGCTTCACCGTTAACCCATTCTTTAATCCCCGTTGATAGAGACTATCCAGCAACGGTAATTCCTCAGATTCTGTCGCCACAATCACTTTGCCACAAACATCATGAGGAATCCCATGTTCCTGACAAAATCTGACCATAGACAGATTCCCTTCACGGGCAAACTTGGCTTTAAAACTGCCCGGTTTATAATAAATCCCCGAATGAATGACCCCGCTATTATTGCCCGTCTGATGATATGCCCAACAGTTCTCTTTTTCCAGGACTAAAATCTTACAGTCAGGGTAGCGTTGTCCGATTGCTAAAGCCGTAGACAAGCCAACTATTCCGCCACCGATAATTGTAAAATTATATTGTGTCATTCGTCATTTGTTGATTGCAAATCTTCTCCCTCATCTTCCCCATCTCCCCATCTCCCCATCTACATTTGCGGTGCGATCGCATAATCCACTAACTGGGCTATTTTTTGCCGCAGGGTTTCTAATCCTAACCTTTTGCTAGCCGAAACAAATACCCCTTGGGGAAATTCCTCTTGGGCTAAAACTAGGGTATCACTGTCTACGTCGTCAATCTTGTTAAACACCACTAGAATCGGTCCGGGTGTCACGGGCATGTCTGCCAAAATGGACATGACTGAACGAATATGATTTTGCCAAGCCGGATGGGATAAATCCACCAGATGAATTAACGCATCGGCTTCTGTCACCTCTTCCAACGTGGCGCGGAAGGAATCGACGAGGGGGGGTGGTAATTCGTGAATGAATCCCACGGTATCGGTTAGCAAAACCGTAATCGATTCCCCAGTCTCCGCATAAGTAATCGGTAAACGTCGGGTAGTGGGGTCAAGGGTGGCAAACAATTGATCAGCGGTGTAAACTTCGGCATTCGTTAATGTATTTAACAACGTCGATTTACCCGCATTTGTATAACCCACAACAGAAATCGTTGGCACATCTTGTTTTTGGCGTCGTTGTCGCATCCGCGATCGATGTGCCTGCAACTGATTCACCTCTTGTTGCAATCGGGCAATTCGGCGCTGAATCGCACGGCGTTCGGTTTCCAGTTTAGTTTCCCCTGGACCACGAGTTCCAATTCCACCGCCTAATCGGGACATGGCTTGACCTCGACCCGTGAGGCGCGGCAGCATGTATTCTAATTGGGCTAATTCGACTTGTAATTTCCCAGCACGAGATTGGGCGCGTTGAGCGAAAATGTCTAAGATGACTTCCGTGCGATCAACGACTCGTACCCCGGTTTGGGCTTCAAGGTTACGAACTTGGGCGGGGGATAAGTCGCGGTCAAATACAACCAGATTCGTCCCTAATGTCTGCACCGTTAAGGCAATTTCCTGCACTTTTCCCGCGCCGACAACGGTTTGAGGATGGGGTTGCGATCGCCTTTGTCGTAATGTCTGTAATACTTCCCCTCCGGCGGTTTGCACCAGTCGGGCAATTTCGGCTAACCCGTCTTCAAACTGCCCCTTATTCATATTGCCTGTCATTAACCCGACAATCAACACCCGATCTTGATCAACATCGACGTGTTGGGCGATAAATTCGCGGCGGAATTCAGCTTCGAGTCCTTCAACTAAATCAAAGAAATCTTGTTTAGTCAACAGATCTAAACTTAAAGCTGGGGATAAATGCCAACTAGGTTGACCATCGTTGTCTTGTTTCGATGACTGAGTAACGGGAATCAGGTGGGCTAAATAGGTTTCGTTCACATATCCGGTTGCGCCTCCCCCCCGCCGTTCAAATCCTGACTCACTCACGGTTAGCAGGACTAACGCATCTAAGCGTTGAATCGCCATGGCGGTTAAGTCAGCGTTACGCGGGGTATGGGATTTGAGTTGAGTGGCAATACAGCGAATCCCACACAATCGTTCTGCACCATAGCGGGGTAAATCCAAGGGTGGGATTTTGGTTTGCGTTGGTGTTCCCACTCCCACTCGAATCACCTGTCCTCGACGATTCAGGTAAGTACATAAGGGCTGTTTGATATCAGCGCTAATCGCAGCCAACCGTTGAGCAAATTCCGGCGTCGTCAGGCGATCGCCTGGTAAGCGCTGATGATAGAGGCGTTGCAGTTGTTTAAGCTGGCTAGGCTTTAATCCGACAAGATTGCCATAGATCGTTTCGATAGGCGACTTCCAGTAAACTGGCTCCTGACTCTACTTTTGTTTATTTTAGATCCTCCCCGGTGTCAACGCACGAGGATTCCTTACCAGCCAATCCAAATGTAGGGGCGGGTTTAGGAACTCAAGTAACGGGGAAATCACTACATTTCATGCAAAACCCGCCCTTCCCCCAATCTTCAACCCAACCAATAACCTCAATCCAAAACTCACGCCGCACGGTTAAGCAGACGGCGGGTTTTGTTGTCTTGTTTAAGATTCAGCCAAATTAACGAATTTCTTTACCCGGCAGTAAATGTATCCTGGAAATTCGCCTACATAAATGATGTGTCCTAACCGCTATGGCGGTTGCTATACCAGCCCATCCAAATGTAGGGGCGGGTTTAGGAACTCAAGTAACGGGGAAATCACTACAGTTCATGCAAAACCCGCCCTTCCAAAATTTTGAACTACGAACCCATTGTTTTTGTAGTACGCTGGTGGCGTTATTGCACAAGAAGAGGGCGGGTTTTGTTGTTCATTTATTGGTGAGTAGCCGATTTTAGTCCCTAAACCCGCCCCTACAAATTGTCCCTAAACCCACCCCGACAAATTGCCTTCAACCGCACTTAATCTCCATTAATGCCGCTTTGACCCGTTCATACTCCCGCTTCAGCCGCGACACAACCTCGGAAGCGGTGGTTAATTGCTCATTTTCTCCCATTCTTTCTAACTTTTCGCAATATTCCGAAAACGGTATTGCCCCTAGAGACGCACTGCTTGACTTGAGAGTATGGGCTGATGCTTCTAGCCCGGTTGCATCTCCCTGAACAATGGCTGTCTCCATCCCTTGGATTAATGCTGGAGTTTCAGTTAAGAAAACCGTAATTAATTGAGCCAAACATGCTGATGCACCCTCTCCAAGAGTTTCTCGCAAGGCTTGCAGAACCTCAAGGTCAAGCGCCGCTTCACGCCTTGGTGCGGGTTCTATCGTCTCCTGGTTTGGCACAGACTGGTTCAAGACTCGTACCAATTCCTCCACTCGAATCGGCTTGCTGATATAATCATCCATGCCAGCCTTCAAACACTCTTGGCGATCGCTTTCCATGGCATTAGCTGTCATCGCAATAATTCGAGGACGGGTGGCAGCATTCCAGGTTTGGCAGATGCGTTGTGTGGCTTCCAAACCATCCATGTGCGGCATCTGAACATCCATAAATACCATATCATAAGGTTGACGATGCAAGGCTTCCAGAGCTTCAAGCCCATCACTAACCACATCGGCTCGATAACCCATCCGCTGTAATAACCGCACCGCTAACAGTTGATTCACCAGATTATCCTCCGCCACTAAAATGCGCCGGGGTAGTCGCGATGCCATTTGCGAGTCGAGTTTAACCCCCTGAGAACGGCGGGATTTAATCTTAGTTGGCATTCCCCCTACCGTTTGAACCAAAACGCTGTACAGTTGAGACTGTTTAATCGGTTTATTCAAGAAAGCTGCAAAATCAACCTGGGCAGCATTCAACTCCTTTTCTGGGATGCCAATGGAGGTGAGCATAATCAGCGGTAACTGCTGACAATCAGGGCGCTGACGCAGGGTAGCGGCTAAACTCAAACCATCGACTTGGGGCATCTGCATATCCAGAATGGCTAAATCAAAGGATGGCTCTTGCTCAATTAAGGCGATCGCCTCTGCTGCTGAGGATGCTGTATCGGTTACCATTGACCAAGCCTCTGCTTGTCGGCTTAGAAAGTCCCGGTTCGTGGCGTTATCATCCACAATCAACAGCCGCTTCCCAGAGAGACAGGATGGAGAGTCAACCCTCTGTGCCACTGCACCCGCCACTGACTCAACCGTGATCATGAAATAGAAGGTTGAACCTGACTCAGACGGCTGTTCCGCCGATAGTTGCCAACCCGCAGGAGGATTACCCGCCACAGTGCCGTGACTTTCCACCCACATCGTACCGCCCATCATCGCACTCAACTGTTTGCAAATCGCTAATCCTAACCCTGTTCCCCCGTATTGGCGGCTGGTGGAGGAATCCACTTGACTGAATGGCTTGAATAAGCGGTGCATCCGTTGGGGAGCGATACCAATCCCTGTATCGTTAACCGCAAATTGAATGTGGTAACGATTGGAGTCTGGGTGAGAATCTGCCTCATTCTCTAATTTCCGCCCTGTTACCGAAACCACTATTTCTCCAGCTTCGGTAAATTTAACCGCATTGCTCAATAAATTCACCAAAATTTGGCGGACTCGTGTCACATCTCCTCTCACCTGATCAGGAATGTGCGAGTCGAAGCGATAGCCTAACTCTAGTTTTTTCGCCGCTGCTTTCGCCGCCAGTAAATCCAGCGCGTCTTCAACACAGTCTCGGAGTTCAAAGGGCTGTTCTTCCAAATCCAACTTGCCCGACTCAATTTTGGAGAAGTCGAGAATATCGTTGATGATTGTCAGCAGCGCATCACCACTGTTGCGGATGGTTTCGGCAAAATGACGCTGATCTGGGGTCAGTTCGGTATCCAGGAGTAGTCCCGTCATGCCGATTACACCATTCATCGGGGTGCGGATCTCGTGGCTCATCATTGCCAGGAATTCGCTTTTGGCTTTATTGGCTTTTTCTGCGACTTGTCTGGCGTCTTTGAGCGCCCGATTTTGCTGTTCTAGGGCAGTTTGAGCTTGCTTTTGCTGAGTAATATCTTCAACGGAGCCTTCATAATAGAGCAATGTGCCGTTGCGATCGCGAACCGCCCGGGCATTTTCCATAATCCAGATCAAGCTCCTATCGCGCCGATAGACTTGAACTTCAAAGTGAGATACTGCTCCCTGTTGCTGCATCCGGTTGATAAACTCAGCCCGTTTTGAGGGGTCAACGTAAAGCTGTTGTCCAATATCGGTAACCGAGGCGATTAACTCGGCGGGTGAGTTATAGCCATATATCCGGGCGAGGGCAGGATTAGCGCTAATATAATGCCCATCGGGTGTGGTTTGATAGATTCCCTCAACCGCATTCTCAAAAATACTGCGGTAATTGTTTTCAGCCTTCTGTAAGGCTTGCATCTGGCGTTCTAATTTATCAACATTCAGCCGTAACTCAATTTGAGCGATCACTTGACGCCCCAAGGCTTCTAGCGCTTCTATCTGTTCTGGAGTCAACTGGCGCGGCACTTGGTCAATCACGCAAAGGGTACCCAACGCAAAACCATCGGGAGTGACAAGAGGAGTCCCGGCATAAAAACGGATGTTGGGTTCAGATGTAACTAAAGGGTTCTGGGCAAACCGCTCATCGTCTAGGGCATTCGGAACCATTAACACCTGATCCGGGTTCAGAATCGCATGAGCGCAGAACGCCTGTTCTTTGGGGGTTTGGGTAGCATCTATACCCACCTTTGACTTAAACCACTGCCGAGTGGCATCGAGAAGGCTAATTAAGGCAATGGGAGCGTCACAGATGTACGCCGCCATCTTGGTTAAATCATCAAATGCCTTTTCTGGCAACGTATCGAGAATATGATATCGCTCAAGTGCTTTGAGTCTATCGGCTTCATTGCTAGGTAAGGGAGGCATCTGTATCGGGTTGAGAGTTGTATCATGTCCACCTATCCAATCATTATCTCCTTTTGCTTTATTGCCTGTCTTCTTTTTGGTACCATCTTTGGCTATAGCTTGAGGGTTAGAATCCAAGCCACAGCCTGCACCCCCTGGCTGTTTCCTGTTTCCTAATCTCAACTGTTAACTTTAATTATGTCCACCCACTTACCCTGCCTTCAACTGGACTTGATATCCATCAATTCCACTTTGACCCGTTCATACTCACACTTAAGCGGGGACATAATCTCAGACGCGGTGGTTAATTGATCACCTTGTCCCTCCATTTCCGTTCTGGCACAGCTTATTAAAGGCAGGAGCAGACTCAGGATGAGCAAACAGAAGACGGAGGGCTGAGGATGGAATGCGCTACGATTTAGGGTGTCTGCTTGGTGTTTGTTTTCAAACGCTCAGGATTTATATCCAGGTACTTCTAGCCCCCTAAAAAATTAAGACAATCTAATTTTCAACAAGGAAAAGTCATCAGAAAGGATACCCTTATAGCCAAGGGATTGGATATGGTTAAAAACTTGTGTTAGAGTGTTATTAGCGGATGAACTGGCAATTTCTAGAACTTCAGAGAATGCATTAAGCCCCCAAATTTCGCCATTGGCTTGATGAATTTCATAAACTCCGTCACTAAATAAATAGAGTGTGCTGTCGGGTTTAATTTCGCATAAATCTTCATCAAAATCGGCTTCTGGAAGCATACCAATGGGAATACTCTTTGCTTCCAACCGTTGTATGGGAGTTGAAGCATCAGCCAGCAAAAGAGCGGGTGGATGTCCAGCACAAGCATAAACTAAGGTGCGATTAGTCCGGTTGTAGACGCCATACCAAATGGTGAAATAGTCATCGCCAGTGTCACCCATTTGAAAGATGGTATTGAGTGCTGTGAGAACCGCGCTGGGTTGGTAAAAATTGGTGTTGGTTAGAGACTGCGATCGCAGAATATTCAACACTGATACCGATAACAGGGCGGACTTCACCCCATGTCCGGCGACATCTAACAGATACATGACTAAATGTTCCGAATCCAGCCAATAATAATCAAAGGCATCACCCCCTAACTGCAACGAGGGAACAAACTGCTGTTCAATGGTGACAACCGATTCAGTTAGGGGACGCGGTAAGAGCGATCGCACGTAGTCGGCGGCTTGATTTAATTCCTGTTGCAATATCTGATTTTGACGCTGTAATTCTTCCTCTGCTTGCTTGCGTTCAGTGATATCATTGAGTGTGCCGGAAATTCCTCTGAGAGTCCCATTTTCATTTAAGAGTAGGCGGGCATATACTTCAATATAGGCTACGGTCCCATTTTTTGATAAATAGCGAACTTGGTAACAGCAATCTGGCGTTTGAGGGGTGAGTTCCTCTCCGGCTAATTTAGCTTCATTAACCTGTAAGGCGTTAACTGAATAGGATTGGAGTAGATAGTGGAAATGTGCATCATGATTGTGACGATCATCAGGGTGAATAAAGTCTACAAAGCGCTTACCAATACTTTCGGGTACAGAAAATCCTGTAATCTCTGTCCAAGCAGGATTAAGAAAGGTTAATTGTCGTTCAGCATTCATTTGGAAAATCACTTCTTTGAGATTTTCCACCACGGAACGATATTGCTTCTCGCTTTTGCGTAACGCCTTCTCCGCCCAACTCGCTTCCAGCAAACGACGCACTCGTCGCCGCAACACGGGGGCGTGAATCGGTTTAGTCACATAATCCACCGCACCCGCTTCAAACGCCCGATCCACCGAGGTTTGGTCATCCAATCCCGTAATCATTAAAATAGGAGTGCGATCGCTACCCATCAAGGCTTGCAGTTTGCGGCAACAGGTAAAACCATCCATCTCTGGCATCATGGCATCAAGCAGTACCATATCCGGTTGTAGCTGGGCGTAAGTCGCAAGGCATTGTTCTCCATTCTCTACTTCTTCGACTCTGTTACCCTCTTTTTCGATGATGTGACGCAGCATGAGCCGCGTAAATCGGTCATCATCAACAATAAGAATCAAGGCAGAATTTGAGTGAATTGAGTGACTCATGCGATCGGTTTAAATATTAATCAGCTTAATTATCAGTAATGCTGATGTGCCAGTGGCTTCCCACTGTACGTCAGTGTCATTCCGTTAATTGTGGACTTGACACTACCCCAGACACCAGCGAAGAATTACGGTATTTCTTGGAAGTCACCAAAACTTTATCCTAGAATTCCTGTATTGACAAAATCAAAAAAATGTGTTATGGATCGTCATTCGTCATCAGTCACCTTTGTAGGTTGGGTTGAGGAACGAAACCCAACAAGAACAGGTTCATATCATGTCCGGTGGAATACTTACACGCAATAGTTTTGAGGAATATACTCAGCAGTATACCCGTTATCAGAATTAGTAAGGAGAAAACACGACACCCTTCAGGGTAAACGTCGTGTGCCTGGGAACTTGGGAAGACAATTAGAACTGTTTTCTTCTATGTCACTCAGTAAATTTACGGATTAGATTGCCTTCCCTTCATCAAACATTCATAGTTTTCCCGGATGTAAATGACCGCCATGACTGACTAAGATGTTTATCGTTCAGGAGTTAGTCATGAGCGTAAACGGTTTCAATTATGGTTTAGAGTTTTTGCTATTCCTGCGAAATGTAAGTAAAATGCGCTGGCATTACCGAAGGATTTTTATCGGGACTGTCGGGTTCTGGATATTGAGTGTTGGTAGGTTACAGGCAATCAGTCAAGCTGCTTTTAATCAGGTAGATTCTATGCCATTTTCGGATAATTTGGTTGAATTGGATAAGACGCTAGCTGAGAAATCGGTTACTCCTAAGTCTGGAATAAAAGAGAACCTGTCGTTACATCGGACTCACGATAGTCCGCCAATTTATAAGTCGGCTATTTCCCCATCTTTAGAACCAATACCCTACCCGTCTCCGCCAGAGGTAACGTTGAATTTTGCTTTAGCGTCATCCCCAGAAATACCCACTCAGACAGATAGTTGTTTGACTGAAGTTTCCTCGACTGAACTGCACTATCCATCCGATCAATCCCCTCTGTTGATAGCTGCACCAGAAAACTTCAATCCGGGGTTACGATTACCGCCGGAATCTCCAGAGTTGCCATCCCAACCCAGTTCAGCTTCGTCTTCTACTGAGTGGATTGTTTTAGAAGGTTTAACGACTGATTTTCGCTATGACCATGATAACTTTGATCAACGGAATCTCTTTGTTGAAGAAACCGCTCAATTTCGTTTACGGAATGGGAATATCGTCCGATTTAAAACAGGCTTGAATTCCTTCGAGCATCCTGATGTTGATTCCGTAACCAATATCCCCATTCAAGTCGGTTGGGAGGGGAAAATTGATCAAGTCACAGTGGAGGTTGCTGGAGGGGTTGATTGGTTTGACCGTTTGCCAACGGCGCTGAATTTGAGCGCTAGGGTGGAAGCGCCTATTGCGGCTAAGGTGAGTCCGACAGGAGAGTTAGAATCGGGAATTTTTCCCGCCTTTATCGTCGAACAAGCGCCCTATAAGTTTAATGCTGAAACGCTAGATAATCAAATCACGGCTTGGCGATTTGGTCCCAATCTATACTGGCAGATTGCCCCAGATACGAGCTTCTTTACCTTTCTGAGAGTGGGGCTTTATAACGATGGGAATCAAGAGTGGCAATCCTTTAGTCGGCTAGAGCAGAAAATGGGTCAGTTTTATCTGGCGGCTAATCTGTTTACCTGGAGTTATCAAGAGGATCTAGAGACACAAAATGGCTATTTTTCACCGCCGGATTTCTTAGTTTACAATGCCGAGATTGGTTGGGAAGGGGATATCTTTGAGTTTCTGAGTTGTCGGTTAGCGGCAACATTAGGACGCCAGCGATTAGATGGAGAATTTGACAATGCTAATGGGTATGAAGCCCGTTGTACAGCTAAGATTTCGCCCAATGTAGAGGCAGATTTTGGTTATCGCTATACCAATGTCCAGAATCGAGCGACGGGGGATAGTGACTATAACAATGATGCCTTTAGCGGACAGGTGCGGATTTCTTTTTAGGTCATTTTTAATTGGTAATTTGTAATAGTTTGAGGAGCATTATGAGTATTAATTTTGAGCCACCGCCAAGAAAATTATCTCTTTTGGTTTGTGCTGGAGGAATTGCCACAGCCATCGCCGCGATCGCGAGTTTGGAAAGCCTGTCAAATCAGCCGAATATCTCGTCTATGTCATCGCCAGAAGCCTCGGTTTCTCAAGTCGTTACGCCTAAGTCCCAGGAAAACCCTAAATTGGCGAAACTTGATGCTGAATCGGTAAAATTGCCCGGTACTCCTGTCACATCTGCCGAACTCAAAGCGGCAGAACGTTCAGTGATTCCCCCTGGTGCAGGTATATTAAGCCCAGCGGAAATGGCAATGGCTGAACAAGCCTGGAAGTATTTTGAACAGAACTGGAATGATCAAACCGGATTGGTGAATTCTGCTGATGGATTTGCCTCAGTAACGATGTGGGATCAAGGGGCGGCAATTGCGGCATTAGTCAGTGCTAAAGAACTGGAGATTATCCCAGAGTCTGAATTTAAGACTAAGATGAGTCGCCTGTTGAAAACACTGGCAACGATGCCACTTTATAACGATGAATTGCCGAATAAAGTCTATAATTCTGAAACATTAATGCCTGTTGATTATGGTCAACTGGACAAGAAAGAGGAAATCGGTTGGTCAGCCATTGATTTGGGACGATTGGCGTTATGGCTAAAGATTGTCGGCGCGAAATATCCAGAGTTTAAATCAGAAACGGAAGCGGTTTGGGATCATTGGCAGGTTGAGCGGTTGACGAACAATAATCAGATGTATGGCACTAGCGTTGTTAATGGCAAAGAGCAATATAATCAGGAAGGGCGATTGGGCTATGAAAATTATGCGGCTTATGGTTTGAAGTTGTGGGATTTGAATGTTCAGAAGGCGTTGGATTTTGCCGAAAATGTGGCGTTTGTCGATCTTTATGGTCAAGGGGTTCCTTATGACAAGCGAGATTATGAAACCTCGGAAGCGAATAACTATGTCCTCAGCGAACCCTATATTTTAGATGGAATTGAAACCGGGTTTAAAGCGCTGCCGAAAGCTTATGCGGATCGACTTTTAGCGGCACAAGAATCCCGGTACAATGCCACGAATCAATTAACGGCGGTAACTGAAGATAATTTGGATCGTCCGCCTTATTTTGTCTACGGCACTTTGTTTGCCAATGGGGAAGCCTGGGCAACGATTACTGATACTCGCGAAAATTATGATGATTTGCGCTTTATCAGTACGAAAGCGGCGCTGGGTTGGCACGTTCTTTATAATACGGATTACACCAAGAAGTTATTTGAGTTTGTCCAAGATAATCTCAAAGCGGATAAGGGATGGTACAACGGGTTTTATGAGTCGTTAGATGAACCGAATAAATCCCTGACGGCGAATAATAATGGTGTGATTCTGGAACTGTTTCTCTACAAAAAAGTTGGCGAACCACTCATCGAGTGGGCAGGGGTGAAGGAATAGGTTTGTAGGGGCGGGTTTTACCGATAAGGTGACGATTCAAACTATTAATAGAGTTAAGTAGTCGGATAAAAGAAAACAGCACCGTACTCAGTTTTGTAAACAAGCCTCAAACTCTTACTGTTCCCTGTTCCCTAACAAATGACGAATGATGTTACTTGTTCTAGCGTAAACATTTATTCTTATGCTGCCAAAACCTTCTCGCCAAACCGCCTTACAACTAATTGCTTTATTCCTCATCGCAGCAATCTCTCCTTCACTATTGATTCAGTTTCCCCAAACAGCATTCGCTCAAATGCAAACCTCCGCACCTGCTACCTGTGCGGAAATTACTGCCCCGCTAACAGCAGAGGAACAAATTTATGCCCAGACAGCTTGGCAGTATTTTCTCAATAACTATCAGCCGGAAACAGGATTCACCAACTCCAGCAATGATTATCCCTCCGGTACACTCTGGGATATGGGAAATTATTTAATGGCACTGAATTCAGCCCGCTGGTTAAATTTAATTGACCAGGGAGAGTTCGACTATCGCCTGAATCAGTTTTTAACGGGTTTGGAAATGTTGAGGTTATTTGAAGATAGCCTACCCAACAAAGTGTATAATACCGAAACTGGACAACTTGTTGATTATGCCAATACTCCCATCGAACGAGGAATTGGGTGGTCGGCGTTGGATATTGGTCGCGTATTAGCCGCATTTGATGTAATTCGGACTTGTCATCCCCAGTATGAAGATTGGTTGTCTAAAATTCTTCAGACGTGGGATATTGAGCGATCGCTTAACGATGGACACCTCTATGGCGCTACGGTTTTACCGGATAATCAAACTCTATTGGTGCAAGAAGGGCGTCTGGGTTATGAAGAATATGCGGCGAGAGGCTACGAACTTTGGGGCTTTAATGCGGCGAAAGCGGTCTCCTTTGAACCGTTTAAGTTGGTGGAGATTAATGGGGTGCAAATTCCTGTGGATACCCGCGATTACCAAACCACCAATGCCAATAACTATGTAGTGAGTGAGTCCTATATTTTAGATGGGATTGAATTTGGCTTCCAGGGAGATATTGCGGATTATGCGGCTAGGGTTTTAGAGGTTCAGAAACGTCGCTATGAACAAACTGGACAACTCACGGCGGTGACAGAGGATAATATTGATCAAGCGCCCTATTTTCTCTACAATACCGTTTACGCTAATGGCGTTCCCTGGGCAACAATTACCGATCGCAACGAGTCTCACTCAGCGTTACGCAGCATCAGCACTAAAGCCGCCTTCGGTTGGCACTATCTCTATCCCGATAATGATTACGCCAAAACGCTGTTTGAGGCGGTGAAAGACTTACGCAGTCCCGATGGTGGCGGGTTTTATGCGGGATTGTATGAGGAAACTCAAGCACCGAATACCGCCTTAACCGGGAATACCAATGGCTTAATTTTAGAGATTCTCTACTATAAAGCCAGAGGCAATCAACCCTTAATTGGCAGCAATGGCGTCAGTGTTTCCACCGGACAACCGGGAAAGGAAGCCGTTGTTTCCCCTAGAACTCATTCCACCTCCACCCCGCCTGCGGTAGCGATTCAACCCCTCCCTCCAGTCGGAAAACCCCAGTCTTCAACTTGTCCCCCTCTGGCAATACCCTTAACCGATACCCAACGGCGTTACGGGGAGAAGGCGTGGCAGTATTTCCAGGCAACCTATCAACAGAATACAGGCTTAGTGAACGATCGCGCGGATCTCAATGGGGCTACGCTATGGGGATTAGGGGATTATCTAGCCGCCCTCCATGCTGCCCGTACTCTAGATATTATCTCACCGGAAGAATTTAGCGATCGCACTCGTCATCTGTTAGCCGCGTTGCAGCAGTTGCCCCTATTTGCCGGACAATTACCCCATCGAGGCTATGATACCCAATCCTTACACCCCATCGATTACGGCGGGAACCCCAGTGTCAAGGGTAGCACCAATCCTACGGCTGAGGGGACGGGTTGGTCGGCGTTGGATTTGGGACGACTATTGGCGGCGTTGTACACGTTGAAAACTTGTCATCCAGAATACACTGATGTTGTGGATCATCTGGTGTTGGATTGGTCTTATTCTCAAGTTATCCGGGATGGGATTCTCTATAGTGCCAGGGTGACACAGGATAACAATGGACGACTGCGAACCCATGTTACTCCCGAAACCCGCCTCGGTTATGTAGACTATGCGGCGCGGGCATTTCAACTCTGGGGGTTCAACGTTACCCCGTCTCAGAGTAGCCGAACCTATCCGACAACCCTGGTTGAGGGTGTTCCCGTACCCTTAGCTAGCCCAGACTCCTCCACGGTTAGCAATCCCTTTCTCCTCTACGGCTTAGAATTTGGCTTTGATCCCTCCATGATGGCGTTGGTGCAACCCCTCCTGCAAGCCCAAGCCCAACGCTATCATCGCACAGGTACCGTCACAGGGGCGGCGACGACCCTACTAGATCAACCCCCCTATATTGTCAATAGCACAATTATTGGCAAGGGCAAACCCTGGGCAACTCTGGATGATCAAGGAAACTCGGTTCCCGACAATCGCACCGTGAGTACAGCCGTTGGCTTTGGCTTTCATGCCCTATTCCCGAACCATGACTATACTCAGCCGCTATGGGAGGCAATCCGCGATCGCTATAATTCCCAATCTGGCTATTATGAGGGATTTTATGAAAAAACCGGGAAAACTGCCAAGGGATTGAGTGGCAGTACCAACAGTCTCATCCTGCAATCCCTACTCTACACCGCCACCGATCAGCAACCCCTGATTCGCCCCCAAACCGCCCTGAATTCTCCCTGGTGGCAAACCATAGAAGCGGGGGATTCGGGTCAAGGATTGCCGACGACTGTCCAGCAAACCGCCCAGTTAATCACGGGAACGGCGGGAACCTACTGGCGTTCCACATTAGGATTTTGAAACGTCATGATATCAAGTTCACCTAATCCTAACTCCGGGTTAATTATCTCCTGCCTTCTGCCTCCTGCCCGGTTGGTGATCCTGTCGAACCACTGCCTTCTAAAATCACCATGACTACCTCTATTTCACTTCTAGAAAACTCCTCTGTTTTTTTAGGCAACATTCGCTCCCGCCTCAAAGAACGAACCTTACTATTTCGCTATTTAGCCGAAATCAACTTAATTTTTGGCGCTTGGTATCTCCACTGGCGAATTACTCATTCAATTAATACCAATGCGCTGTGGTTATCCATTCCCCTACTCCTCGCCGAAATTTACTGTTACGTGGGTGGTGTCATGTTTCTGCTAGGATTATGGCGACCCATCGTTCACAAAGTCCGCTCATTGTGGCAACTCAGCCCACCCTTCCCCCCAGCAGAATTTCCCACCGTGGATGTGTTTATTACCTGCTACAATGAACCCCCGGAATTAGTCGAAAACACCACACGCGCTGCTTTAGCCCTCAATTATCCCCTCACCAAACTATCGGTTTATGTTCTCGATGATGGCAATTCCCCCGATTTGCGAGCCATGACCGAAAAACTCGGGTTAGAGGACTTACAATCGCCAATGTTGCAACAAGAAGCCGAGCGCCTTGATACCGAGCGATCCGAGTTAGAAAATCGCCGTCAGCAACTGAAAAATTTAGCCCTAGAAATTTCCCAAGCCGAGCAATTTTTGGAATCCTTTCAACTTACCGTCACTACCGACTTTAATGCCTTATCTCAAGTTTTATCCTGGTTCGAGCAATTACGCCAACCCAGAATTCCTAACTCCGTCTGGTTAGAATGTCAAACCGTACTCGCGGAAGGATTTGATAACGCCATTTCCCACGCCCATAAAAACTTGCCACCAGAAATGCCAATTACGCTGGAAGTCTCTATTTTCACCCAATCCATAGAAATGCGGATTTGGGATCAGGGAACCGCCTTTGATTTAGAGGGACATGTACTCAACAACCCGAATCCAGTCGAGGAAACCGCAGAACGGGGGCGTGGCGTCAATATTATGTATCAAGTTGCGGATTATTTGAGTTACACACATACCTTAGATAATCGCAATTGTTTGCTCATGATTAAATCCTATTCTCCTCTCTCCGAGGTTGAGCAAGATTGTCCCTCCTATACCGTTACCAGTCATCTCAAAAGTCTGCGGAACTGGCTGCGCGTCTTACATCCCACCTCCCCCAATTTGAGCAGTAATTTAGCGTCTGAAATTAGAATCGTCGAAAAAGCGATTTACCAAAAAGAGTTAGAACTCAGTAACTTAGTTCGCTGTCGCTACATTGCGCGTCCCAAACCCAAAGGAAAACCCCACCATGCCAAAGCAGGTAATATTAACTACGCGATGTTTTCCGGCGAAACCTCTGGCGATTTTATCCTCACCCTAGATGCAGATCACATTCCCAAACCGCAATTCTTACAACGAGTTCTGCCCTACTTTTACACCTACAACCTCAATACCGGAAAATACGAAAGCAATCAAATCGCCTTTGTTCAAACCCCCCAAGCTTTTTATAATATCCCTCCTGGAGACCCCTTTGGACATCAAGCCCACTTATTCTACGGACTAATTCAACAGGCAAAAGATGGTATGAATTCGGCGTTTTACACTGGAACCAATGCCGTGTTAAGACGCGAGGCATTAATTAGTGTCGGCTTGCAAAACTTTGCCGATGAATTTGCCGTCGATCAAAAACGGTTAGCCGAATTTGACTTAGTAGGTGGTGTCTCCAGTAACAGCATTACCGAAGACATGAATACCGCCATGCGCCTCCATGCAGCAGGGTGGAAATCTGCCTATCACGATGAAGAATTAGCGACAGGATTAGCCCCCGATGACTTAAGTTCTACGCTCAAACAAAAGCTACGCTGGGCGCAGGGAACTCTCCAGGTTCTCCTGCGAGAAAATCCCTTCAGTAAACCGGGGTTAACCTTTTGGCAACAGTTACACTATTTTCAAACCATGTACAGCTATTTCTCTGGGTTTGCTACGGTTGTCTTTCTCATCTGTCCGATTATTTATTTCTTCACCGGGATTATTCCGGTGCAAGCTTATGGAGATGAATTTGCCATCCACTTCATTCCCGCCTTTGTTCTCAACCGTTTGACGTTTATCGCCGCAAGCTGGGGGATTCCCGCCCGGGAACTGTGGCGTTCGGAGCAATACGCGATCGCGTTATTTCCCCTATTTATCCAAGCGGTTTGGAGTGTATTCACGGGACGCCCGATTAAATTCCAAGTCACGCCCAAGCAGCGTCAATCCGGGATGTATCTTCGGTTAGTTTTGCCGCAGTTAACGATAGTTATTTTCACGATTCTGGGAATACTATGGTGTCTGTATCGATTAGCAATGGGAGAGTTAAAAAATCCTGGACTTTATCTAATTAACGGGCTTTGGGCAGTTTATAGTTTGTCTTTGTTATGGGTAATTATTCGAGCCGCTGTCTGGCAACCCAAAGCTAGCCGTAACTAGGTGATCAGTAATCAGTTATCAGTGATCAATGATCAGTTATCGGGAGATGGGGGAATTGTAGGGGCGGGTTTCACTACTATCGTTTTTTACCCACCCTAATGTCACTAAACCCGCCCTGTCTAAATGACCAATGACAAAGTAAATTTATTCACAACAAAGGAGTCATGCAAATGAGTACAACCATTAAAATTGTTCAACCTACTGGTATCTTAGACGGCGTAAGCGTCAATCAACTTCGGCGTGAAGTCAATGATGTTGTTGAAAGTGGTGCGAATATTGTCTTGGTTGACTTTCAGGATGTCACGTTTATGAATAGTACAGGCTTAGGGGCTTTAGTTGCCACGCTAAAAACGGTTCAGGCGGCTGGCGGTCAACTGTTTATCTGCTCGCTTTGTGACCAAGTTAAGATGATTTTTGAACTGACAAAAATGAATCGCGTGTTTAAAAGTTTTGCCAATCGAGAGGATTTTGAGCGTCAGATTACTCCTGTCAGTTAATCCAATTGACAGGCAAATCCAAATGTAGGGGCGGGTTTAGGGACTCAAGTAACGGGGAAATCACTACATTGAATACAAAACCCGCCCTTCCCCAGTCTTGAACCTAACCGATAAGCTCAATCAAAAATACCCCGTTCATGCTTAAGCAGAGGGCGGGTTTCGTTGTTCATTAGGTGCAATAGTTTAGTATTACCTAGCAGCCAATCCAAATGTAGGGGCGGGTTTAGGAACTTAAGTAACGGGGAAATCACTACATT